>NZ_JBKFFO010000040.1:0-19472 GCF_046506645.1 Streptomyces sp. 5K101
TACAGGGCCACGGCATCGGCCTTGAACTCGTCCGAGTAGTCCTTCATCGCCATCGGCGGTGTTCTCGCTTCCTCCGGATCAAGCAGATCCAGTATCAGCGTGTCCACCACTCAGGGGGAGGCCCCGTGGTCGCGAGGACGAAATGTGTCTGTCGAGCTCAGAGAGAAGCGGCCCGCCAGGCAAGCTGGCGGGCCGTCACACTGATGGTTACTTCGTTCGATTCAACTTCCTCCTGTGGCGCCGCTCGTTAAACGCCGTCAGAGTGAAGAGAGTGGCGAATGCTGAAAACACGATCAGTATGTCTTCTATGGCGAGATCGGACACGGTTCCAAATAGGAGTGTAAAGATCGTTCCGCCGATCATTCCCGCCATGACAGGGTGATCCGCAGACCATTGTTGTGTCCCATCGCGCACCGAGGCACGTTCCACTACGATTTTCCCTATTCCAGCGGAAGCACCTACTCCACCGGGCGAGAGCTCAGTGTTATGGCTCCCCCCGCTCGGGCAGCTTCAATGAGGGACATGACTTGCGTCGTGTCCACGTCCAGCCACACCTCTCCTGTTTCCTCCACAACTCCGAAGACCTGCCGATCATCGACGTAGGCGTCGCAGTTGATTACTCGATGGGCTAGCAAAGTGAACGCAGTGCGCTGCGTCGGCTCCGCGACATCAAGTCGACGGGCCATGTACTTGTCTCGCTTAAGGCGGAAGAACCCCCGACGACGTTCCGTGCCCGCTTCTTCAGCGTCAGCTGCGGCGCGAAGTGATGCAAACGCGGCGGCCGCTTCAGTGTCGGTGATGGGTTCGTCACTGTATAGATCAATGAAGATTTGCGCATTCATGTCTTGCAGCTTTTGCGCTACCAACTGCAAGAAGGCACTCATGTCACTTCGCCTACCGGCAGAGATGATCAGCACGGCAGCCTCCTCTCTTGAGGGCGTGTAAGCCGGGTGGAGAGCCGGGAAAGGCTCTCCACCCAGCACACTAAGGGTTAGTTCGGTGCGGCTACCATCGAGGTCCTCTGTTCGAGGACCATCGGCGCGTGAACCACCTGCGATGCTTCATCGCCAAGTGGCGGCCGAGGTGACGGAATCCAGTCGAAACCCTGTAGTGACGTCGGGATCCAGCTTTATTGAAGTGCCACCCGTGCGACTTGTCCCACTCGATGCGGTTCTGATGGTTGCCCCAGCGAAGCCCCGGCCTTCCATCGCGCATCACCCAATTGTCGTTCTTCCTGCGGAACCACATCCATTTGGTGGGCGTACGTTTGAAGAAGCCACGCACGGCTTGCCAACCCCTTTGGACGAAGCCCCATCGCTGCCCGTCCAGGTCGTACTGGTTGATGGGGTCGCCGGGATAGCCGTAGGCGTTGGCTCCTCCGCCATAGACCGGGTCGGCGGAGAGGAAGCGGCCGGTGACCGGGTTGTAGAGGCGTACGCCCATGAGGGTGAGGCCAGTGAGTGTTTCGGTCGAGCGCTGTTTGGCGCCGAGCCAGTTGTAGCGGGTGGCGGGCTGGCCGGTGCGGGGGTTGCCGTACTCGTCGGAGTCGAGGACGAGGGGTGCGTCGGCCGGATCCACGGGGAGCTGGACGGCGATGTCGCCGTGGACGGTGGTCAGCTGCAGGACCGTGTCGCCGGTGGCCGAGGTGACCGCAGCCAGGTCTCCGCCGAGGGATTCGACGTTGCGGGTCAGGGCGCCGGTGGTGGTGTCCTCGGTGATCCAGCGCGGGTTGTCGCCGTCGCCGTCGTAGTGATTGACCTTCGCCTGGTCCTGCAGCCAGGTGCCCGCGGAGTCGGTTTCGACGGTCCAGGAGCGCAGGCGCTGGTTGGCGTCGAGCTGCCAGGTCTGGCGGCGTCCGGCGGCGGTCTGCTGGTGGACGAGGTCGTTGGCGTAGTAGCCGATGGCGCTGCCGGGCAGTGCGGTGGCGCGGCCGAAGGCGTCGTAGGTGTAGCCGCTGGTGGTGAGGCGGTCGGCGCTGTCGTAGGTGTAGCCGGTGGGGCTTCCTGCGACGGTGGGGTGGGCAGCTCGGTGGGGTTGGAGCCGCCGCCGGTGATGGTGCCGGCCGGTCCGGTGGAACACACCAGGTCCGCCCACTCGGGGCGGCCCGCGCACGAGCCGGTGCCGGTGGCCGACCAGTAGGTGGTCACGCGGGTGGCGGCGTCGGTGCCGGTGGCGCCGGACGGGATCTGCTTGGTGATCCTGCCCTGGGCGTCGTACTCGGTGGTGGTCAGGGCGAGCCCTGTGGGGTCCTGGATGGACTTGACCGGCAGGCCCTTGGCCCAGTCGTAGACGTTCTGGAGGACCCGGGTGTTGGCGTGGGTGCCGGGGTGGCCCAGCAGCTGGGCGCCGCTGGTCACCTTGGTGACCTGGTCCTCGACCTTGGCGGTGCCGTCCGTGGGACGTCCGACGTCGTACTCGTTGACGGTCCAGGAACGGGCTGCTAGCGACGAGCCGGCCGGGAAGGTGGTGCCGCCGGAGGTCACCTCCTCGGTCAGCGTGATCCGCTGGAGCGGTCCGAGTTCCTCCAGTTCCCGGGTTCCGGTGGTGTTGAACACGGAGCGGGTCGCCAGGAGTTCCGCCCGGTCCGCGGTTGCCAGGTCGGCGATGCCGAGGTCGGCGAGCACGGTGCGGTCGGCCGCGGTGGCGCCGAGGGCGATGGCGCGGTTGCCCGCGGACAGCTCGCGGACGGTGTTGCCGTGGCTGTCGTACTCGGTGCTGGTGATGTGGCCGCCGGGGGTGGCGCTGTTGACCTCGCGGCCGGAGGCGTTGGTGTAGGTGAGGCCGGCTCGCTTGTAGTCGCCGGCCGTCAGCTGGGACCCGGCGTTGCCAGCGGGGACGGCGTCGGCGGGGAAGACCGCGGTCGCGTCGGTGGGGGCGTCGCTTTGGCCCCACTGCTTCACGTCCGCGATGCCCATCTGGTACGGGGCGCCAGCGCCGGTCAGCGGCACGTCGTAGACGACGCTGGTGGCAGCGGTGCCTTCGGTGACGTCGGCGGTGCCCTGCTTCAGACCCGGGCGGGATGCCTTGAGGAGCATGCCGTCACCAGCGGTGGCGGCGTTACCGACCTTGCCGTAGGTGAAGGTCCACGGCAGCTGCCCGCCGGTGGTGAGCTCCGTGATGCGGCCTGCGGAGTCGTAGGCGTACTCGACGCCGGTGCTTTGCGCCAGGGTGGGGTTCCACTGCTGGCGGAGTTTGCCGCTGGTGTCGTAGCGGTAGGTCGCCACGGACTTGGAGGTAGCCGCTGTGGCCCCCGGTTCGGTGGACCACAGCCGGATCTCCTTCACCTGTCCCGTGTAGTCACCGAAGGCGTCCGCTGTCGCGGTCGTGGTGGTGGCGTAGACGAACTCCATCGCCCGGCAGCCCGGGGTCGCCGGGGTGGCGGTGCAGGTGGCCGCACTGGCCGCAGAGGTGGGGGCGATGATCCGCTTGGGCCGGGCCAGCACCTTGCCGTCGACGGTGACCGTCTCGGAGACCACCGTGGTGGTGGAGTTGATCTGGCCGTCGATGGCGGTGGTCGCCACCTGCCAGCTCGTGGCCGCCGCGTCGGGCTTGGTGAACACCGTGACGGTGCCCTCGGTGTCCTTCAGCGTGAATGATCCGGTCAGCGAGCCGGTCAGCGTCAGGTCCTCAGCTCCGGGTTCCGCCTTCCAGCCTCCGCCGGAGGTGGCGGTGAAGCCGAGCTCCTCGCCGTCGATGTCGACCAACCGAGGTGGCCGAGGTCTTGCGCAGCGATGCCCAGTCCGACTCGGTGAGCTCGGCGACGGTGCCGGAGGTCCACTGCGGGCCGAAGATCGCCGCCTGGCCGTCCTGCTCGGCCCCCTTGCCCGGACTGCGCGAGGACGCGGTGCGGGAGACCGAAAGGTCGAATGCGGAGGCATCGGTGGCCGACAGGGTGTAGTCACCGGTCAGCGTGTTGACCGAACCCGGTCCGACGCCTTCCGACGGCGCGATGCCGGCTTCCCGGTCGAGAGTGACGGTGGAGGCCGGGGAGGCGTCGGTAGCTGTGCCGTCGGTGAAGACTGCCCGTACGTCCACTGGGCCGTCCGTGGCCAGGGTGTCGGTGATGTTCCACGTCAGCGCGGCGGGAAGACCGTTGCTGACGGCGGTGGGCCAGGACTGCAGCACCGAGCCGTCGGCCTTGACGCGCACGTCCGCGGCCGGAATGTTCTTCCAGGCATCGGTCTCGCCACGCCGGTACTGGTACGTGACGCCGGTATAGGTGGTCTTGCCCTGGGCTGTCAGCTCCGCACGGCGGGCGGGCCGGTCACCGGCGCTCGGGCTGGTCAGCGCCGCGCCGGAACCGGCGTAGAAGACGTAGGTCTTGTCCGCGGACGTGTTGCCGGCCGCGTCCCGGGTGTGCGCGGTGACCGTGTGCTGGCCGCCTGTGAAGGTCAGCGTCTTCGTCACAGCGGACCCGGTGGTCGCAACTGTCGTCCAGGCGCCGCTGTCCAGCTTGTACTGGATGTCTTTCACATCGCTGCTGGGCGGGGTGAAGGTGAACTCGCCGGAGAAGTTGCCTGAACCGTCTGGTGTGCCGGACCAGGCGCCTGCCGGGTAGGCGGTCGAGGAGACCGTGGTCGTGGCTGGGGCGATGGTATCAACTGTGAAGTTCTGCCAGGCGGACCAGGTTCCGTTCCACGTGGTGCCGTCATACACCGCGGCGCGCCACTTGTAGGCGCCGGGTGCGAGGGCGGTCGTGGGCGTCCACGGCGCGTTGGTGCCCGAGGCGACGAACGCGGAGGTGCCGGACTGCAGCGCAGCGGTGCCGGTGGATGTCCAGATCTCATAGGAGAGGCGGACGGTGTTGCCGTCGGCGTCGGTTTGCCTTGCCGGTGATGGTCGGCGTGGTGTCGCTCGTGGAGGCACCGGACAGCGGAGAGATGGGAGTGGCTGCCCCGGGCTTGGTGTTGTAGGTGACCGAGACGTAGGGGGTGTTCGTCGCGGCGTTGCCCGAGTTGAACCGCTTCCACCCATAGGGGTCGGTCTCGTCCGTGGCCCGGATGCCCATGGCATTGGAACCGTTGCCGTTGGCGGCCCACGCGGCGGCCAGCGAGGTGATGTCCGTGTTCACCCAGCCGTCGGCGCACGTCGACGAGTAGCCCTTAATCGAGGTGGATGAGGCCCACTTTTTGTTCCAGCTGGGCTGGGCTGTCCAGCGTGTGCTGGTGGAGGCCATGGAGGTGTCCCACACCTCCCACGACTTCGCCGTGCACGACCAGGAGTGGAAGTTCCACAGGTTCAGCTTCGCCGACAGGATCTGCTTGCCCGTGATCGACGACATCGGGAAGTGCAGGAAGGAACGCGCCACCTGCCCCGAGCCGTTGTTGCCGAGCTTCAGCTCCGTGGCCGCCGACTGGTCTGTGGTGTAGCCCTGCTGCACAAACGTGTCGAAGTTGGCGCCGATGTTCACCGCCGGGTCGACAGTTACCGGGAAGGCGGTCTTCGGGTCGTCAAGGAACGCCTGGTCCGGCGTCAGCGTCAGATCGACGTTGTCGCCGTCCTGGGTGACCGTCAGCCCCACCTTCGCGGTGTTCGGGTGCTCGCCCGACCGCGGGTCGACGGTCGCGTCCCACATCACCGGGGAGGGCAGCAGGCCGGCCGGCTTGCCGGTTTCCGTGTCCATGAAGGTGACGGAGTCATCGGCGTTCTCCACCGCCTTCAGACCCTTGGCGTTGAGCGTGAGGGTGACCGAGCCGTTCGCGTCGATCGCGGTGCGGTCCTTCAGCTCAAGGAACTGCTCGAACCCGGTACGCGTCGACTCGATGACGAGATCGGTGTTCGTGAGCGCGTTCGCATACCGCGCAGTGGTGCCCTCAACGGCCGGAGCGGGCAGTGCGCCTCGCCACGACACGGTCATCTGCTTGCCGTCGCCGTCGTCCAGGGTCACCAGCGGCACCGCCGGCGTCTCTGGGGCACCCGGCTCGGTCCCCGCGGCCTCGATCTTCGAGGCGGTGGCCGCCGACGTCTTGCCCGCCAGCGTCAGACCCAGCGGATGCGAGGCAGCCTCGACAGAGCCGTCCGTCTGCGGGATCAGGTCCGCGTCGATGTGCCGCCAGTCACCGGCGTTATCCTCGAAGCGAATCGGCCCGGCCGCAGCTTCCACGGTGGTCGAACCGTCCGGGTTCAGCCACACCGTCGCGTACTCGGTACGGGCGGAAAGGTCTTCTATTCGCCGGTTCTGCAGGCGTGCCATCAGTGCCGCAGACGCGGCGTCACGCGCCTGCGCCGGCCCCAAGGTGGGGCTTTCGGCAACGGCCCGCGGCACGTCGGCGGTGAGCGCCACCGCCTGCCCCGTCTCAGCGATCACCAGCGCGGACTCGAAAGCCAGCACCATGGTAACGACTGCGGCTGTCTGCCGCAGTCTTCGAGCTCTGGAGAGTCTCGCCGACGGTGAGCGCCGGAGCTTCCTCCCAAAGGTCATCCACGTATGAACTCCTGCGTTCAGCGAGGCCAGGACGGCCTCAAACGCGCTGATCGTCACACCAGCACACCGGGCAGGACCCGGTGTCCGGCAAGGCGGTCACTCAAGAACTGGCCAGAGAGAGGTAAAGGAATAGCAAAGACACCGTATTGGTGGTTGAACAGCTCTAAGACGTCGTCTCATTTGGGGTGCTGGGTAGTCTGCACGGCGTGGTGATAGTTGAGCGCTTGGTGCCGGACGAGTTGTGGGAGCTGTTCGAGCGGGTGGTTCCGCCTGCTCCATCGCGGCCGCAGGGTGGCGGTCGGCGGCGGTATGGGGATCGCGAGGTGCTGGCCGCGATCATCTTCGTGGCCACGACGGGCTGCACCTGGCGGCAGCTGCCGCCGGTCTTCGGCCCGTCGGGGCCGACCGCGCACCGGCGCTTCACCGAGTGGACCGCCGCCAGGGTCTGGGCGAAGCTGCACCGCCTCATCCTCGACCGCGAACCTGCACGACAGCCAGGCGCTCGAGCCGCTCGTGCGCGGTATCCCGCCGATCCGCTCCCGCCGCGGCCCGCGCAGACGACGACCCGCCAAGCTGCACGCGGACAAGGGCTATGACTACGACCACCTGCGCCGATGGCTACGCAAGCGAGGCATCCGGCACCGCATCGCCCGCAAGGGCATCGAGTCCTCCACCCGGCTGGGCCGGCATCGCTGGACGATCGAGCGCACGATGTCCTGGCTGGGCGGCTGCCGCCGCTTGCACCGCCGCTACGAACGCAAGCCCGAACACTTCCTGGCCTTCACCGCCATCGCCTGCAGCCTCATCTGCTACCGCAGACTCACCAAATGAGACGACGTCTTAGCGGGTCCGGGAAGGGCGAGGCGGCATTCGCCTATCAGATGTCCCGGTGGCCACACGTATCCACGGCCCGCCCTCAAGCCGCAAGAAATCGCTCCGGATCCGGTACTCCCGAACTCCAGGCCTGTGTCCTGCCGGCTGGTCCCCGCGACGGTGACAGCAGCGTCCGTGACCGACCGCGAGAGCTGAGCGAGCCGTGCGGGCCTTGCCAGTCGATCAGAGGGCGTGCCGTACGAAGGGAGAGTTCCACGGCTCGACCTGTCCGCTCGACAGACGGCGTCCCTGCGCCATGGGCCACCGACCGCTGCCTCCGCGACCTCACGGGGAGGAGGAGTATCCGCTGGAGGCGACCCATTGTCGGGTGAGGTGGGTGAAAGCCCGGGCGGCAGCGCTTTGGTAGGAGCCCGAGCGGCAGAGCAGAGTGACAGTGCGCTCGGGCAGGGGCGGGTCGAGGGGGACGGCACGCAGATGCGGGTGATCCCGGGCGATGGCCTCGGGCAGCACAGATGCCAGAGGGGTGCGCTGGATCATTTCGGCGACGGCATTGACCGAGTTGGCTTCCATCGCGATGCGCGGTGTGGTGCGGTGCTGATCGAAGTAGGTGTCGATGTGCCTGCGGGTGGCAAAGTCGCTGCTGAGCAGGGCCAGGGGGCGGCCTTCCAGTTCTCGCACGGGTAGTGGGTCTGTCCGGTCGGCGTAGGGGTGGTGGGTGCCGACGACGAGGCTGAGGGCTTCGGTGAACAAGTCGTCCGTGGTGATGCCGGGCAGGTGGGCACCGCGAAAGGCGATCCCGAGGTCGAGGTCATCGGCAAGGAGGGCGGACTCGATGCGGTCCTGCGTCATCTCCCTGATGCTCAGGGTGATGTCGGGATGACGGACGTGGAACTGTCCGGTGAGGGGGCCGATGAGGTAGGCGGTGAAGGTGGGGGTGACCGCCAGGCGCAGACTGCCGCGGGAGAGGTCGGCCACGTCGTGAACGGCGCGTTCAGCAGCGGCGAGTTCCTGCAGGGCGCGACGGGCGTAGTGGACGTAGGTCTCGCCGGCGTCGGTGAGGCGCACGGCACGACCCGTACGGTCAAGCAACTGCGTGCCCATCAGGCGTTCCATCTGTCTGACCTGCTGGGACAGGGTCGGCTGGGAGATGTGCAGGACTTCGGCGGCGCGGGTGAAGCTGCCTTGTTCGGCGACGGCGAGCAGATAGCGCAGATGACGTAGTTCGAAGCCCATGACATCACTATAGATGAGGCCAATAGATCTTATATTCAGGGCGTCTTGGACTCTATAAGCACAGTTCATGCATGGTGGATTTCGTCAACCCGCACCAGTCGGGCACTGGCCGAAAGGAGTGATCATGCAAGACCTCGCCGAGGGAGTCGCACATTTCCAGCGGGGCGTCTTCCCCGCCCGGGCGGCGCACTTTCAGCACCTGGCCACCACGCACCGGCCCAGCACCCTGTTCATCAGCTGCTCCGACGCCCGCGTCATACCGGAGCTGATCACACAGAGCGAGCCGGGCGAGCTGTTCGTCATCCGGACGGCCGGAAACCTGGTGCCCGCCTACACCCCGAACGCTGATGGGATCGCGGCGAGCATCGAGTACGCCGTCGCCGTCTTGGGCGTGTCCGACATCGTCGTCTGCGGGCATTCGGCCTGTGGCGCGATGACCGCCCTGGCGGACGAGCACGACCTCGCCGCCCTGCCGGCCGTCGCCCACTGGCTGCGGCACGCGGAGGCCTCCCGGGTCCGCACGGCCTGTGCCGAGCCCGGCGAGGACAAGGTGAGCGTCCTGGTACGGAACAACGTGATCGCTCAGCTGGCAAACCTGGCAACGCACCCCAGCGTCGTCCGGGCACTGGCGGCGAAGACCCTCACGCTGCGCGGCTGGGTCTACGACATCCCCACCGGCGCGGTCGACCAGCTCGACCCGGTCACGGGTTGCTCCGCCGCCCTCGCGGCCTGAGCTGCCCTGGCCCTTTCGTCCAGGCCGCCGTCCGGCGGCCTGATCCCCTGACCGTATGACTCCGCTGAGCTCGCTGTAGGGCGGGCCGGCATGTTGGAAAGGAACACCCTCATGGTGCACGCTCAGTTCGACCCTGCCGCCCGGCAGGCCCTGGCCGCTGTGGTTGTCGAGGCCAAGACGCGCAAGGACCTGACCTGGCAGCAGCTCGCCGACGCCAGCGGCCTGTCGGTCGCCTTCACCACCGCCGCGCTTCTGGGTCAGCATCCCCTGCCGGAGGCCGCCGCCAGGGCGGTCGCCGAACTGCTGGAACTGGATGAGGAGGCGGCCGTACTGCTTCAGGCCATCCCGACCCGGGGATCCATTCCCGGCGGCGTCCCGACCGACCCGACGATCTACCGTTTCTACGAGATCGTCCAGATCTACGGCACCACGCTCAAGGCCCTGGTCCACGAGCAGTTCGGCGACGGCATCATCAGCGCGATCAACTTCAAGCTCGACGTCAAGAAGGTCGCCGACCCCGAGGGCGGCGAGCGCGCGGTGATCACCCTGGACGGCAAGTACCTGCCCACCAAGCCCTTCTGACCCAGCCGTCCGCCGTGCCGGCGACCGCTGCCGATAAGGCGCCTGGGCCGGCACGCCGATTCGCTTCGGGCGACCAGGGCCACCATTACAGGGCTCCCCCGCCGCTTCCCGCGCCCCCAGCACGACATGGGGTCGCGGTGAGGCGGCGGGGCCTTGCGCTCGCTTGGGCCACGGGATCAGTCAGAACGACATCAGAGTGCGGCGTCCAGTTGGCCGAGGCGGGCGGTGAGCCTGAGGTTCTCGCTGTAGTCGACGGGGCAGGTGATGACGGAGACTCCGGGGTCGTCCAGTGCTGTTCGCAGCGTGGGCAGCAGTTCCTCTGCGTCGGCAATCCGGTATCCCGTGGCTCCGAAGCTCTCCGCGTAGCGGACGATGTCGGGATTGCCGAAGGCGGTGGCGTGGTGTTCGCCGAGCGTCAGGTCCATCTTCCACTCGATGAGCCCGTAGCCGTTGTCCTCCCAGATCAGCACGGTAAGCGGGATGGCTTCGCGGACGGCAGTTTCGATCTCCTGGGAGTGCATGAGGAACGAACCGTCGCCGACCGCGGCCAGCACCTTGACGTCCGGTTGGGCCAGGGCCACGGCGAGCGCTCCGGGCAGTGCGAAGCCCATTGCGGACAGGCCGTTGGAGATCAGGCAGGTGTTGGGCGCGTACGTGGGGTACAGCCGCGCCATCCACATCTTCAGGGCGCCGGTGTCGACGAGTACGACATCGTCGCGCCCCAGAGCAGCGCGGGTGTCGGCAACGATGCGCTGCGGTGCGAGCGGGTACCGGCCGTCGGCACGTCCGCGATCCAGCTCGCCTTGCACCATTTCGCGGCACCTGGCCGGGGCCGGCCCGCGGAAGCGGTCGGAGACGGCGGCCGACAGCGCGTCCAGGGACTGCGAGATGTCGCCGATGATGCCAAGGTCGATCGAGTAGTGCGCGTCGACCTCAGCGGGGAAGCGGTGCACGTGGATGATTTTCTTGTCACGTTGGGGGTTGATCCGGGCGGGGTCGAACTCCTGCAGTTCATAGCCGACGGCGATGATCAGGTCGGCCGCGTCGAAACCGAAGTTGGTGTAGTCGCGGCGCATGAAGCCGATCGAGCCCATGGAGTTGATGAGGTCGTCGGCAATGACTCCCTTGCCATGGAAGGTGGTTGCCACCGGCAGTCCGAGGGAGCCGGCGAAAGCGGTGAGCGATGTGGCCGCGGCGTTGCGGGCGGCGCCGTGGCCGGCCAGCACGATGGGGTGGCGAGCGTTGCGCAGGAGTGCTGCGGCGCGGGCGATCTGGCCCGGCGACGGCGCCTCGGCGCGCACCACGTAGCGAGGCAGAGGTTGCAGCTCGGCGGCGGCGGGCGCGGCGTCGACGTCCTCGGGTACCGCCAGGTACACCGCGCCGGGCCGCTCGGTTTCGGCGGTCTTGAACGCGCGGCGCAGCATTTCGGGGATCGCGCTCGCGCTGGGGACGCTGGCCGACCACTTGGTGATGGGAGCGAACATGTTGACCAGGTCAACGAACTGGTGGGTTTCCTTGTAGTTGCGGTTGTGGCCGACCTGCGCTGACAGGGCAACCAAGGGGGTGCTGTTGGTCATGGCGTCGGCGACACCGAGCTGAAGGTTGATGGCTCCCGGGCCGAGCGTGGCCGAGACGACCCCGGCCGTACCGGTGACCCGGCCGTACATCTCGGCCATGAACGAGGCGGCCTGTTCGTGGCGGGTCAGGATGTATCGGATGCCGGAGCGTGCCAGGGCGAGGGTCAGGTGAAGGTTCTCCTCTCCGGGAAGGCCGAAGACGACGCGGACACCTTCGTTCTCCAGGCAGCGGACCAGCAGTTTCGCTGCGCTGTGCCGATCTCGGTCTGAGGATGCGCTGGGCCCGGTCATGGCACGCCGCCTTCCCTGGGGTCCGTATCCACGCTACGCCTCCCTCCGGGTCCGGACCCACCGCAGTCGCGTGGGGGACCGCGTCGGCTGGCCGGGGGGCACTCCGAGTCCGTCACACCGTGATCACCGGCGCCTAGAGCATGGCGTGCGAGGTGGCCGATGCGAGGCCGGCGCTGCCCTGCGTTCTGGTGGCTGTGGACCACCATGCTCGTCGAACCGACTCGGCGGCTTCGTAGTGGTCCTCCTGTCGCTCTATCTGACGCTGGAACGGGGCTGTTCGGCATCTTTCGCCGGTTTCGTCGCAGCGGTCTGCGGCGTCGGCGGCGCCGTGGCGCGGTCGTCGGTGGCGTGCTCGCGGACCGCCTGGGCAGGCGGGGTGTCCCTGTTGGCCTGGCCGATGGGATCGCCGAACTCGTCGCCGAGGTGGGTACGTTGTGGCACAAGCGGCACCACGCCAGGCTTCCCGGCGCCGCCGTACGGATCTGGAATGGGAGTTCATCGAGCGCTGCCTGCCGATCGGCAGGTTCGCCCCCGTACCTCGAGCGGTCACCGCGGCGGTTCGAGGGGTTGGTCTGTCGGTGAAGACGGGCGGCAGTGGCGGGAGATGCCGGGCGAGTTCGGTGCCTGGCCGACCGTCCACAACCGATTCCGGCAATGGAGAGACGCCGACGTCCTCGAAGCCAGCTGGAGGGGCTGATCGCTGAAGCGAAGCGGGGTGAGGTGGGCTTGTCCCTGGTCACTGGTGCGACGAGGACGGGAAACCGCCCAGGAGGGCCAGCTTCGGTGCGCCAAGCTCAACGGTTTCCCGGTAGGACACCCGGTATCCAGTTACGTCGATGGTGCGAAAGCTGAGGGTCATGGCCATTCACTCATTGCTGTGCCCTGCTCAGGCGCCGTCATGGGCATCTTGGGACGTGCGGTGGTTTCAGGCGAGGGGGAGGTCGTGCCCGGGGCCGCGCTCGCTGTCGGGGCGGGGGCCGAAGTAGCGGCGGTCTTCCTCGTTGATGGGCAGGTCGTTGATGCTGGCCTCGCGGCGGCGCATCAGACCGTTGTCGGCGAACTCCCACAGTTCGTTGCCGTAGGAGCGGAACCACTGGCCTTCGGCGTTGTGCCATTCGTACTGGAAGCGGACGGCCATCCGGTTGCCACGGAAGCCCCACAGGCTCTTGCGCAGGACGTAGTCGAGTTCGTGTTCCCACTTGGCGGTGAGGAACTCGGTGATCTCTTCGCGGCCGGTGACGAGGGCATCGCGGCTACGCCAGGCGGAGTCCTCGGTGCAGGCGAGGGCGACCTGACGCGGGTCGCGGGTGTTCCAGGCGTCTTCGGAGGCTTGGACCTGGGCGAGGGCGCTGTCGATGTCGAACGGAGGGAAGAGCGGGCGGCTGTCGGTCATGGCGGGGCGGTCCTTCATTGTGCGGTGGGCTGGTCGGTCAGCGGCGGGTTGTCGGGGGCTGCGGTAACTGTGTCGGCCTGGAGCGGCAGCAGGCGGCCGGCCACGAGATGGCGGAGGGTGAAGTGGACGCGGCGGCCGGTGCGGTCGTCGTCGCCGGGGATGCCCGTGCGGGTCCATTCCAGGGCGGCCCGACCGGACAGGTGCAGGGTGCGGCCGGTGGTGAAGTCGCAGAAGAGCAGGGCGGCGGTGGGGTCGGCCTGAAGATTGCCGAGGGTGTTGAACATGTTGTTGCCCCAATAGTCGGGCCACCACAGTCGTCCGTCCTCGACGCGGACGAATCCGGGAGGACCGCCGCGGTGTGAGGCGTCGTTGCCGCGGGCGGGGTGGGTGGTACCGATCAGGAAGGTGTCGGACCGGCGGATCAGGCCGATGTCGCTGGCGGCGAGGGTGTCGGCGCTCCGGACCCGCTCCCCGCGAGGGATACCCGCGGGCGTGGCGTGGAGTTGCCGGCTCTGGATGTACTGGGGGCAGTTGCCGTATGCCTGCTCCACGTCGATGCGCAGGCCGTCGCTGCCGGTGGCTGAGAGGGTGCCGTTGATCCGCAGGCGTCTGCGGGTGGCGAACTCGACGACGATCAGCCCGACCTGCTGGGCCGCCGGTAGGTGATGCAGTGGGTCGCCTTCGGCGGGCAGTGCCCGCACGGCGAGGGCTGCCGACGAGGCGACGTGGAGGAACCCGGGCGGGCCGGTGAGCGGGGAGACCCACAGCGTGCCGTCCATGGCGCGGGCGGTGATCGCGGCGAAGGTCCGCTCGGCCAGGAATCGGGCCACGCCGCCGCGCAGCTGGGCGGGGGCCAGCATGCCGGAGAGCCGTGCCGCGTCCCTGGTTACCCCTGCCTGACGCTGGACGGCCAGCTCGCCCTCGTGGAAGCCCACCGGGGTGCTACGCGCCGGGTCTGTCATCGTTCTTCCTTCCACGGGCGGTCGGGGATGCCGCCGACCGGCGGGTGAGGGGGCCGCCGGCCTGGCCCCGGTCGGGGGGTGGGGCCGGGCCGGCGGGGCGGGTGCGGGTCAGACCGCGGAGCGCGGCGTGACCACGGGCCAGTCGTTGTCGACCTTGGCGAGGTTGAAGTGGTTCGTCAGGACGTTCAGGGCCAGGTGGCCGACGACCTCGCCGATCTCGGCGTCCGAGGCACCCGCGTCGCGCTCGGCCTGCAAGGGCGCCGTCGTCGACACGGCCGTGACCGCGGGCGACGGCGTAGCTGCCGACGCGGCGAGCACGCCACGGTCGCGTCCGCACGCGGTCAGCGCGCCCGTTCGGCGCGGAAGAGGGTGACGGCGACGGCGGCGGCGGGCAATGCAGTGGCGCCGAAGGCAGTGAGCGCGACGGTGAACCCGGCCGTGAGCAGGGCCTGGAAGGCGAGGCTGCCCAGGCCAAAGCCGGTGAAGAGGGCGAAGACGTTCAGGCGCATGGCCTGGCCGCGGGGGCCGGGCAGGTCGGTGACAATGCCGCCCAGGGGTCTTCAGGCGCTTCGACCGACTGGCCCGCCCGGGCTGTCGCGCCTCGACGGCCCGCTGCTGGCCGAGGCCACAGGCTTCGCTGCGAGAGCCAGAGGGCGGGCCTGAAGGGACGGTGACAGTCTCGCCCCACTCCCTCAGGCCTGTCCTCTGTCGGGCGCACGCACCACGCCGCGTCCGCTCTCCGATCGACGGCCACCCGGCAGGCTCTCAACCGGGTGGCCGGCCCGGATCCACGGCGCGGGGGCGGCCGGTCAGAGACCGAGGTCGCTCAGGCCGGGGTGGTCGTCGGGGCGGCGTCCGAGGGGCCAGTGAAACTTGCGCTCCGATTCCTTGATGGGGAGTTCGTTGATGGCGGCGTAGCGGTGGTGCATCAGGCCGTTGTCGTCGAACTCCCAGTTCTCGTTGCCGTAGGCACGGAACCAGTTGCCCGAATCGTCGTGGTACTCGTAGGCGAAGCGCACGCCGATGCGGTTGCCGTCGAAGGCCCACAGTTCCTTGATGAGCCGGTAGTCCAGCTCCCGGTTCCACTTGCGGGTGAGGAAGGCGACGATCTCGTCGTAGCCGGTGGCGAACTCCGCGCGGTTGCGCCAGTAGGAGTCCGGGGTGTAGGCGAGGGCGACCTTTTCCGGGTTGCGGGAGTTCCAGCCGTCTTCCGCCAGGCGGACTTTCTGGATGGCGGTCTCCCGGGTGTACGGCGGGAACGGGGGGCGCGGTTCGTGACTCATGTCGCTTCCTTCGGTTGTACTCGGGCCCACGCAAGGAGGTGGGTGCCCTCGACGGCAACCGCATCGCGGCAGTCGACCGACCAGGCAGAGAACGAGCGTTCTCCATGCCCTCCACGATAGTAGAACGTTGGTTCTCGCGCAAGCTGCTGAATTCGATTGCGTGATTCCGATCCGCACGATGTCCAGCCCAGTTCTCGTCCTGGGCCTGCCCTGAACAGGCCCCGGCCTCGGCCCTGGTTGCCTGGACGGGCACGATCGGCGACTGCTACGAGGGGTCCCATACCGGCTCCTCAGAGTTGAGCGGTGCGGAGGTGTCCGCGGGCCCGGCGAGCGGTGACGCAGCGTGTCCGTAGCCGTTGTTTGTCGGCATTGCGAAAGCCGAACGCCGCGCGGGCGACACGCTTGATCACACGGTTGATGCCTTCGCTCCTGGCGTTGCTGTCCGGTGTCGACGAATGCGGCGGTCTCGGGCCATCAGCGGTCGACGGTGACGGCGAGCGGCCGCATCTCGGGGATGTCGGAATCCGCGCACCATGTGAGGAACTTCCAGCGGGGTTGGCCGACTTGGTTCCGGTCGGCGCCAGTTCTGGCCAGAGCGAGGAGGCTGCGCAGGTTCTCCTTGGCGATCCACGTCCTCAGCAGGGTCTACCCGATTGCCCCTCGCGGAGCGCGTTCCACATCGTCGCGAACTGCTCGTCAGTGAGGTCCTCACGGCTGCGCAGCAGGCGCCGGCGGGCCGACCACTCCCCATCGGTGGCTCGTCCGCGTCGGCTGCGGACCTCGGCAGTTCGCCAGCTGCACCACGTGGAAGTGGTCGATCACGACCCTGGTATGCGGCAGGCCGGTGCGGATCGCGGCGCGGTAGGTGGCGGACACGCCGATGGCGACGTGTGTGATGCTCTTTCTCCAGGTCAGCGGGGCGGTGGCGAGCCAGGCCAGCACGTCGGCGACGCTGCGGTCCTCGACCTGGCCCAGCAGCCCGCCCGCCCCGAGGGCGTCGATGAAGCCGGTGTGCCACCGATCGCGTGCCCCGCCCGTCTGCCGGTGTCAGGGTCTTGTTCCCAGCGCGGCTTGCCCCGGCGGGTCTCACCGATGCCCAGCACGTCGACCCCGGCGAGGTGCGTCGACGACCTCACGGGCCTGGTCGCGGAAGGCATGCGTTCGGTCGGCCAGGACAGGTGCAGATCCCGGGCGGCCTGGACGACGGTGGAACCCGGCGTCGCGTATCCGGCGTTCGGCCGCGACCCGCAGTCGCATGGTCATCCGCGCGCCGGCCGGTAGCTGCGGGTCCTGCTCGGTGGACGACCGGCGCGGGCAGAGCCAGAAGCCCCTACCGAGGACCAGCCTCACGTGCGCCCTGCTCACTGGGTGGCACCCCGGAGGGAACGGAAGCGGGGCTGTGAGTGAAGGCGACGGCGTGCTCAGGCAGCGGTGACCACGTCTGCGTGAGCGGCCCGCAGCAGGGTGCGGGCGGCGTCCTTGGCGTGACGGGCGGGCTCTGGAGACCCGGAGATGGGCGCTGTGGTCATCGCGCCCTCGGCGAGGAGGACGAGCTGGTCGGTCAGCCACGCGGGCGCGTCCGCGGCGGCCACGAGATCGGCAAGATATCGCCGGAAGGCATCCTTGTGGGCCTTCGCGATGTCGGCCACGGTCTGGGACGTCGCCCCCAGCTCCCCGAAGGAGTTGATGAAGCCGCAGCCGCGGAACCCCTGCTCGCTGAACCAGAGGAACAGCCAGTCGAAGACCGCCAGAATCCGCTGCTCGGGTGAGTCGTAGGTATCCACGTGCTGGGCAAGATCGCGGAGCCACCTTGCGTCCCGCCGCCTCAGGTACGCCTCGACCAGGGTGTCCTTGGAAGGGAAGGTCTGGTACAGGCGCTTGAGGGGCACGCCGGAGGCGGTGCGGATCGCATCCATTCCCACCGACTGAATGCCTCGGCCGTAGAACAGTTCCTCGGCAGCGTCAAGGATCCGCTGCTCGGTCGTCTCGGGTTCCACTTCGCTCACCCATTCTCGAAAACGGTCGTTCTCCTACGGTACAGCCACCCGGTCGCACGGCATATTCCCGGGCGCGGGCCGGCCAGACGCCGTATGCGCCTGCCCGGATCGGGGCCGGGCGTTTTGCCCGCTGCCCACTCAAGCGAGCGCAAGGTCTGCCTGGGGCTGCTCAGCCGGTGCGGTGGCGACGCGGAGGCCGGCGCGGTCCCGCCGGTGATCCCGTTCCTCGAGTGTTTCGGTCCAGTCCGCCAGGAGTTCGACGATGCCCGCGCCGCGGCCGTGCTCATCAGGGGCACCGGTGCAGCGAGGGTGGGGCGAGGGCGCCGTGGCGCCGGAGTCGGCAACCTCGATACGCACGGCGCGGCCTTCGAACGTGAGGCTCACGATCATGTCGGCCCGTCCGTGCTGGGCCGCGTTCCCCGCAAGCTCGCTGACGATCAGCAGGACGGAGTCCCGATCCTCCGGGACGACGTCCCATCGGGCGAGCAGGGATGCGGCGAAGTGGCGGGCGGCGTGTGCCCAGCGCTCCTCGGCGGGAAGGGCGATCATGCCGTGCCGGTGCATGCCCGTACGGGCATGGGCCAGCGCCGGGGTCACGGGGGCCGGCCGGGGCTGCTCGCCGGACAAGGGCAGCGCCATCGGCGGGGGTCGCATTGCGGTGTGCGAGAGAGTCATGGGATCACCCACCTGAACTTTCCGAGCCCGCATCAACAGGCTCGTGTTCTGCAGCTTCTCTGCCCTCGGCCGTGGATTGGGCCGGCGTCAGGGCCCAGGCGGCGGTCCTGCGGCACTCGCGGCGACCGAACCGGCAATCCGTCCGGCCAGCGATGACAGTGTCGTGAGCCTCCAGCTGAGAACGATCGTTCTATTGATTGAGACCAGCCTATAGAACGGTCGTTCTCGGCGCAAGAGGGATGCGCTGAACTGCCGAAAATCCGGAGCACCGCCCCACGCTTACCGCAGGTGAGAGGGTCTTCAGGGCCCGCTAAGGACTCCTGAGCCCAAAGCCCTCCAGGTACGCGGCGGCCTCTGCCGCAGGTACGGCCTCACGCACGAACGGCCGCGCCGTGGATCCGGCGTCGGGCCCGGATCCACGGCGCGGGGGCGGCCGGTCAGAGACCGAGGTCGCTCAGGCCGGGGTGGTCGTCGGGGCGGCGTCCGAGGGGCCAGTGGAACTTGCGCTCCGACTCCTTGATGGGGAGTTCGTTGATGGCGGCGTAGCGGTGGTGCATCAGGCCGTTGTCGTCGAACTCCCAGTTCTCGTTGCCGTAGGCACGGAACCAGTTGCCCGAATCGTCGTGGTACTCGTAGGCGAAGCGCACGCCGATGCGGTTGCCGTCGAAGGCCCACAGTTCCTTGATGAGCCGGTAGTCCAGCTCCCGGTTCCACTTGCGGGTGAGGAAGGCGACGATCTCGTCGTAGCCGGTGGCGAACTCCGCGCGGTTGCGCCAGTAGGAGTCCACCGTATAGGCGAGGGCGACCTTTTCCGGGTTGCGGGAGTTCCAGCCGTCTTCCGCCAGGCGGACTTTCTGGATGGCGGTCTCCCGGGTGAACGGCGGGAACGGGGGGCGCGGTTCGTGACTCATGTCGCTTCCTTCGGGTCTGTCGGTATCGCCGCTGGCGGGGTGTGGGTTCCGTTGGCGTGGGTGCACCGTCGCGAGAACGAACGTTCTCACCGGCAGGCAAAACCGTACGGGAACGATGGTTCTCGCGCAAGACCTCCAGGACCACGACCTGGCAACCCTCTCCCTGACGGCCATCGCGCGCAGACGCCTCGCCCGGTGGAGCGGCGCATCCGGGGCAAGCCACTGTGGACAGGCTTGAGGTGAGGGAGTCGAAGACCGGGCCCGTGAACTCGCAGTCGCCCTACACGCCACCCTGCACGGAAGCCTGGCGCCGCTCACCCTCGCGACGCCTGCCGCTTCCTGACCAGCCGCCTTCAGGACTCCAAGGTCATCTCGTGGCGGCTTTTGGGCCAGACCGGTGCTGCTTAGGACGCCGCGGCCGCGCGCAGTTGGCGTCAGCGGGCCTGGTTCAGTGGGCGGTTCGTGAGTATATGAGTTGTTCTGGTGTCGCCTGATGGTGTGGACGGAGGCGGAACGTGCCGGTCCGATGCCGGTGGCCTGCTGGAATCGGTGGGGTGAGTGAACGCAAGCCGTACCA
>NZ_JBKFFO010000041.1:0-18676 GCF_046506645.1 Streptomyces sp. 5K101
ACTTCATCTACTTCTGGCCCATCTACACGGGCACGCCGATCCCGATGGAGGACTGGCGCGGCCGGATGTGGCTGGACACGTGGGTGTAGCAGCAGATTCGGGGGCCGCCACGCGATGGCATGGGGATCCCTTCTTGGTCGTTGTTGGCGGTCGACAGTGGTCGTGGGCCGCCTCTGGACGGCCCCCACACGGCCCCACGATCGACCCTCTTCCACCAGGGCAACGACGTGTGAAGCTGGAGCGCGCGGCCGCGAACAAGCGCCACCGCGCAGGAGGCGGAGAAGGAGGAACGTGTGACGAACCCCAGTCCGCGCGGGACGTACTTGACGATCTCGGAGGCCCTGCGGGCGAGGATCGCTGAGGGGACCTACTCGGAGGGCCTTCCGTCCGAAGCAGAGATCGGGCGGGAGTTCGGCGTCGCACGCACGACCGTCCGTCGCGCTCTCCGCGCGCTCGAGGAGGCTGGTGACGTCGCCACCGTCGCCGGGGTCGGCTGGCAGGTCGCTGGCGGCTCACAGGCCGCGCCGTACAAACGAATCATGCGGGACCTCTTGGACCGCATTCGGACGGGCGAACTGCCCGCCGGCGCTCGCCTCCCCAGCGAGGCACAACTCTCCGAGTCGTACGAAGTCTCGCGGGGCACCGTCCGTCGTGCCCTGCACGAACTGGAAACCGCAGGGCACGTTCAAGCTCAGCACGGAGTCGGGCGGTTCGTAAGCCCGGCGCCCTGAACCTCGACAGCGTGGGAGGCACTCACATGCAGTTGGCCAAGTGGGCTTATGACCTCTCGGAGTCCCTGCTCGCCGACAGCCTGCCGCAGCGGTGGGCTCACTCTCAGCGCGTCTACTCGCAGGCCCTCACACTGGCCCCGGCTCTGGGGGCGGATGGGGAGCTGCTGGCCGCAGCCGCCATCGCGCACGACGTCGGGTACGCGCGGCCGGCCGTCGACACGGGACAGCACATGATCGATGGCGCGCGCTACCTGCGTGACGTGGTGGATGCCGACCCTCGGCTGTGCAGTGTCGTGGCCTTCCACACCTCTTCCCCCTGGGAGGCCTCCGAGCTGGGGCTGAGCGAGGCCCTCGCCGAGTTCGGCCCCGCAGAGCCTGACCTGGTGGACGCAATCACCTACTGCGACCTGACCAGCAGCCCCGTGGGCGCGCTCGTAGATCCAGCAACGCGGTTGACTGAGGTGCTGGATCGGTACGGCCCCGATCACGTCGTGTTCCGGGCCGTTTCTGCGGCTCGGCCTGCGCTGCTGGCCCGGGTGGCCCGGGTGCGCGAGCGCAGCTCCAAGGCAGAGCAGTCAAACGTCAGCTGATTCGCGGAACCGGTGAACCGCGGAACCCCTCCTCCAGGCGCTGGCGCGTGGTAGGTGACACGTCCAGAGCCTCAATTTCCGCCCTGGGAACCCATCGCACCTCAAGAGATTCCGCACTCACCTTTATCTCGCCACTGACCGGGCGAGCACGGAAGCAGATGGAGAATTCCTGCCGCACCTCACCGTCCGCAAACGCGATGACGTGGCCGGGGTCGGTGAAAATACCCACCATGCCAACAACCTCGACCACAATCCCGGTTTCCTCCAGAACTTCCCGGACCACCGTCGCCGCGATGTTCTCTCCGATCTCCTGGACACCCCCCGGCATGCCCCAACGTCCGTTGTCTGATCGGCGCTCCAGCAGCACTTCATCCGCATCGTTGACGACGAACGCCGTCACCGCGGGCACGATGCTGTTGGCTTTGGGCGCGTTGGGATCGTTGAAGTAGTCGGTGCGGCGACTCATGCTCACCTCTCGATGGGGACAGCTTCGGACCAGACCTTCTCGAAGCTCTGCTGATACGTAGAAACCAGCTCAGCACCGGCGACCTTGCGCAGATGGAGAACCGGCGTCAGGGGCGCACTCACGCCGTACACCTGCGTGTTCACCAGCCACTCGTCATCCGACCGGTAGAGCGAGTTATGCAGCGTCGACCGGTGAAGACGAAATTCAATCCCCGAAACCGAATAGAGGGGGCGGTAAAGCTTCATCACCTCTCGAACCTTGTACGCCACACCCTCACCGATCTCCTCCTCCTCTCCTCGGCGCCGGATCTCTGGGCTTTCGGGGTCGCCGAGCAGGATACGGGCCCGCACTCCGCTAGCCGATTTCAGCCTGAGCAACTGCGTCCAGCGAGGATTCTCGGCGAGGAAGACGCCCGCGTGCACCAGGACTCCAATCTCCCGTTCAGCGCGCCCGAACAGCTGAAGCCAGAGGTCGGCCGGCACATAAGAGCGATGCGGATAGACCTTCAAAACCTCGGCATCAGCAGCATCCTTACGCTGCCCGTCCGGAAGACCATCGGGCCAGAGATACCCCTCGTCCTCCCTCAGGAAGGCCGAGACCGCAAGGCGGTGTCGCCTGTATGGCGCTCGCCCCTTGGTGATCCAGCGCTCCACCGTCTTGGGGTCGACCCCAAGGTGCTCCGCCAGGGCATCCGTCGTGACACCTTGCGTCAGCATCGCGGACCTTAACCGCTCGTTCGCCATCCCACCCCCAGGGACGTCCAGGGACGCATTCGCCCGCCTGAACGCTATCGAGGACGTCCCAAGTCGTCCAGGGACGCGGTGACTTCGTCCCGCCCTTCGGCGGCAATCTGATGGCACATCACACGGCACCCCGGTTGAAGCCAAGAGCTTGACAGCCGCAACCGAGACCGCCACTGTGAGATACAGGTTCAACCATGTATCTCATGCGGGGAGCGCACTACTTCGCGCTGACCTGCATCGATACCTGAACCGGTGTGCCGGTGCCTGAGGTCCCATCCCTCTGCGCCGTTCAACTCAACAGAGTGATCCACCGCAGTACCACGGCCGTGAAGACGCCGGCCGAGGCGAGTGGAGACCAGCCGACCGAGACCGGGCCCGCGTCACAACCGGGCCCCACACCCCGCGCAGGGGGACACGCAATCGGCTCTAAAGAACCGCGTGGCCGACATTGACGCCGCAAAACGCCCCGGGAACCAGACCTCCCCGGAGCCAGCGGCACCACGCGAGTAGGAGGTCTGACGCACCAACCAGCTGATCCGCCGTCTGCCGACGGCGGCCGGTTGCCTCCCCCGCCCGTCCGGCTCTTTGCCGTACGGGCGGGGTGTGGGGAGCTGGAATCCGCTGACTCTACATGACCGCGCCGCCCGCAGCTGCAACTCCGGGCGGCGCCTTACAGGCACCTATGTGGAGGTCCCTGTGATCACCAGTCTGACAGAGGCGGAGCGGGCCGAGCTGGCCCGCAGGAACGCCGAGGCGAACAAGCGCAGCGAGGACAACGCCCGTGTGCACGGCCGCCGGTGAGCGGCGAGCACGAGCGGGACGAGCGTCCGCCGCTTCCGGTACGGCCCCCGCGGCCGCATCCGCACGCGGCGGCCGGCGGCCGCTGAGCTGATCCGAAGTCCCTGATTCCCAACAACGGCGTGCGCCCCCGGAGCAGCAACTCCGGGGGCGCTGTCGAGCCGTCCACCTGCTAGGGAGAACACGACTCATGAAGCACATCGTTGCTGTTCAGGCGGTTGTTACCGCCGACGAGTTCGACCGTGAGCCTATGGCCGCGGAGCTGGACGCGATCGAGCGGGAGATGCCGCTCATCGTGGCGGAGGTCGACCTGCTCGACGTCCAGATCGGTCTGCTCGACCGGCCGGCCACGGTACTGAACGAGCGGCGCATCCGCCGGGCCCGCAACCGGGTCCTCGCGGCCCGCCGCGACCTCACGAACCGCGCCGCGACGGCGCTGACGGGTGGTGCCGCATGAGGGCGTCCACAATGGCAGCGCTGAACGCTCCGCTGGTCGTCCTGCGGATGTTCAGCGCGGAGTACCCGCATCTCCCGGCCCCGGGAGTGTCGGTGTCCACGGTCTACCCCGACCGGCTGGAGCTGTCCTTCCACGACGACTTCGCCGGATTCGAGGCATGGCGGGACGCCTTGGGGATCGCGCCCGAGTCCGTGAGCTACCACGAGCAGGGCGTTCACACGCGCGTCCTGACGACGGAGACCGACTACGCCGGCGCCCGGCTGCTGCTGATCGGCTACACCAAGATTCCCGCCACCCCGGCGGTGCGTCCACGGGCGGAGGTCGGCCCGTGAACAGTGTTCAGATCCGTTCAGCGGAAAAGGCTCTGTCGGTCGGCACGTGGCTGATCGTGGCCGGGGCGATGCTCTACTCGGTCCTCACGGTGACCCCGCTCATGGCGGCGCACACGCCGAAGAAGTGGGACTGGACGGCCCCGATTCTGCCGATCGTCGTGGACGCCGCAGTCGTCATCGTGGTCCGCCTCGACTCGGTACTGGCCCGCCTCGGCGGGCACGGCGGCCGGTGGCCCGTCGTGCTGCGGTGGATGACCGGCTGCATGACCCTCGCCCTCAACATCGCCGACTCCGCGCTGAAGAAAGACCTGGTCGGCGTGGCCGTGCACGCGGTCGCGCCGCTGCTGCTGATCGTCACAGCAGAGGCCGGGCTCGCCTACCGGCGCGCCATCACGGCGGCCGTGGCGCGGCTGGAGGCCGAGCAGCGCGCCGAGCGGGAAGCCCGCGAGCGGGCTGTTGCCGAGCGTCGGGAGGCGGCCGAGCGGCGGGCCCGTGAGGAGCGCGAGCACGCCGCGATGCTGGCGCGTGAACAGCGCGAGCACGAAGCAGCGCTCGCCCGTGAACACGCTGAACGCGAGGAGCGGGCACGGCGTGAGGAGCGCGCGGAGCGGGAGGCTCGGGAGCGTGCGGAGCGGGAGGCTCGTGAACGCCGTGAACGCGAGCGTGAACAGCTTGACCGTGAGCGTGAACGCCGTGAACGCGAGGCCGCTCAGCGCCGCGAGAACGAGCGTCGCGAGCGCGAGGAAGCCGCGCGCCGTGAACAGCGCGAGCGTGAGGAGCGGTCCGCGCGTGAACGCGCCGCACTGCTCGCCGCCGGTCCCGTGAACGAGAAGCTGCCCGAGGACCGCGCCCGCGCCGTCGTCCATGCCGCGTTCGGCGAGGGACTGCCGGTGCGCACGGCCGCCGAACTGTGCGGCTGGTCGATCGGCTGGGTCTCCACCCGCTACCAGGAACTGCGCGACGCCCACCACCCCACGGCCCCGGCCGCCACGGTTCTGGAAGGAGCCACGTCGTGAAGCTCTCCCGGAACACCGCGCCAGTCGAGCCCGGCAACCTGCTGATCCGCCTGCATAACCAGGTCGGTGCCGCCGTCGACATCACCGGCCGCCCCTACGACCAGGCATCGCGGTGGGACTGCCACGGCTGCGGCGACCACTCCGACAGGCCCGAGCTGGACATCCTCGCTTTCACCCGCAGGGACGCCAACGCTCACGCCGCCGCCTGCCGGGCGGCATACCACCGGCTCGCGTGATGGCCACGCTGCCGGTCTACCGGTGGCGGCTCGCTCCGGACGGCTACGCCACCTACCGCCAGCTCCGTGCCCTGGGCCTGCGGCCCGGCGGGCAGGACGTCGCCGCCGAGCTGCAGCGCCCGCGCCGCCGCCGGGGCCCACTGATCGCCTACCTGTACCGGATCGACCAGGCCAAGCCCGTACGGCCCATGACGCCGGGCCGGTGGGCGGCTTTGGCAAAGGCGAACGCCGCACAGCGCATCTGCCCCAACTGCCGCCGTGACGTGGGCTATCGCATCCCGCGCTCGCACGGCATGTGCGGCCTGTGCATCTACGAGGAACAGCGCACCGCCTGACCACACGCGCAAGCCCCGAACGCGATGCTTTGGCCGGCAGCGTCCGGGGCTTGCTGACCTCCCTGAAGGAGTGCACTCAGCATGACGGACACCACCATCACTCCGGTAGCGGCCCCCGAGGCCGCCCCGGAGCCCACACCACCGCCCGCGACACCGGACCAGACGAACACCCCGGCCGCCGAGGTGGAGCACACGCCAGGCGGGTGGCCGGTCGTCCCGCTCGCGGTGACCGGTACAAACGCCACCACGTCCCTGATGGCCGCTGCCGCGCTGGTCGGCGGCCCGGCCGCGCTCGCCGTCGCCGCCACCGGCGCGGTCGTCCTTGGCGCGGCGGCCGCGACCCGCAACCGCCCTGACCAGCGGGACCAGGCGAAGACCCGGAACGCTGCCCGGACCGGCACGAAGGCCGGGGCAACTGCGCCCGGCCGCAGCTCCCGCCCCAGCGGGGGGCGGGTGCCGGGGCAGTCCCGTCACGGGAACACCGGAACCACGAAGGCCACTGGTCGCGGCCGGGGCAAGTCGCCCCGCAGTACGACCGGTTCCGCCGCCGCATCCGCCGGGCGGGCGGGCGGGCTGAACCGTACCGGCCGTAAGGGATCCGCTGGGTCGCCGTCCGCCTCGTCGGGCAAGGCACGCGGCACAGTGGGCCAGATCAAGGCACTGCGGGAAGCCGCCCGGCAGTCCTCGCCATCGCGGGCCGCCCGCCGCAACGAGACGACCGGCGCCCGCCGTTCGCTCGCGGACGCGCGGCGGCAGGCCAAGGCCGACCGGCGGTCCGGGAACCTGGCCGGTAAGGGGCCGGTCGGCCGTGCCGTGGGCAAGGCGGCCGGGCGTGTGGGGAAGGCCCGCGGGGCGGCGATAGAGCGGTCCCGGAAGGCGCGCGATGCGCGGGCGGCCGGGCAGGTCGCCGCCGAACGCGACCAGGCGCGTAAGGCACCGGCCCGCAAGAAGGCGCGCAAGGCCCTGTGGCGGTCGGCGGCCCGGTTCCAGCGCCGCCGCCTGCTGGCCGCTCTGCTGGCCGGTGCGCTCGGGCTGGTCGGTCTGATCACGTCCCCGATCGGCCGCAAGCTCGGGCTTCCGTGGCTCATCCACCCCGGCCGCCGCCTGTACGCCCGGCTGATGCGCACCGCCGACGAGCAGCGCACGGCCCGCGACGAGGCCATTCGCGCCGCCTTGCAGGACGACGAGGCCGCCGCCGACGCCGAGGTGTACAGCGACGGCACCGAGCAGATCGGGGACCAGGTCGAGCGGCCGGCCGGTGTCGTCCCCGCAGCACCCAGCACGACGAGTGAGGGAGAGATCGTGTCCGGTTTCCGGTTCGAGGACTACGCGGCGGAGATGGAATCCGCCGCTCAGCAGTACGACCCCGAGAACGCCATGGAGATCCTCGCCATGGTCGAAGGGCTCCCCGCCGCGCTCACGTCCGTGGCGAACGTGATGCGGATCCTCGCAGAGCGCGCGGACTCCGAGTTCCCGCTGGAGAAGGAAGTCGCGGACGGCTTCAACGACATCTTCGGCGCGGTCATGTCCGCAGTCGCGGTCGCGGAGGACATGGGCCCGCTGTTCCGCCAGGCCCACGAGCAGGACATCGCCCGCCACGAGGACCCGCGCAACGGGCCCGAGGCCGAGAAGGGATGGAACGTCTGATCATGACCACCAACACCGCCACGAAGTCGGGGCCGGTGTGGGACTGGGCGGCCGGTCACGGGCCCGTGACCGGCGCCCTGTCCGCCACCACCGGATGCCTCGCCGTCGCCACCACCGGAGCCGCCACCGGCATGCCCCCAGGCTGGGCTTTCGCCGTCGGCGCGGCCGGCGCGATCGGCCACACCGTCACCAGCCTGCGCGACCGGCTGTCCGCCCGCACCATCGGCATGCGCGCCGCCTCCTGGCTGGTCGGTGCCGGGTGGACCACGTGGGCCATGACCACCGGCCCGCTGTCATGGGCCGCGCTCGGGTCGCTCGCCACGTTCGGGGTCGGGCTGGGGGCCGCCGCCCGCGCCACCCTCCTGCGCGAAGAGGCGATCGAGCTGGAGGCGATCGCCGCCCACGAGCGGCAGGTCGCCCGGGAACTGTCCGCCGAGCGGCGGGCGATCGCCGCGGAATGGGTCGACCGGATCCAGCGCGTGTGCGGGATCACCGTGCGCGTGCTCGCTGTCGAGCAGTGGCCCGCCGGCACCGGGTTCACCATCGACACCGAGCTCCCGCCCGGCGGCACCACCTACGACAAGATCGCACAGCACTCCGCGCAGCTCTCCGCCGACGCGCGGTTGCCGCACGGCTGCACTGCCACCGCCTCCCAGGGCATCGACCAGGGCCGGGTGCTGGTCGACGTGACTACGGTCAACGTGCTCGCCGCCGAGGTCACCTACCCCACCGACTACGGCCCCCTGTCGCTGCACACCGGTATTCCGTGGGGGCTGCGGACGAACGCGGACGAGATCCGCGCCTACCTGCGCGAACAGTGCGCCCTCGTCGTCGGGCCCACGGGTTCCGGCAAGACCAACATGGTCCACACGATCCTCGCCGGATTCGCCCGCGCCACCGACATCCTCACCTGGGTCATCGACCTCAACGCCGGATCCGCCGGCCTGCCCTGGGTCCGCCCAGCCCTCGACAGCAGAGGGCAGACGGCAGAGGGCCTGCGGCCGGGTGTCGACTGGCTCGCCGCCTCCCACGAGGAAGCCGCGCTGATGCTCGATGCGGCGGTGCGGATCGCCAAGCACCGCAAGATGGCCTACCAGGACCTGATGTCCAAGGCGAACACCGACCTCCTGCCGATCAGCGACCGGATCCCCCAGATCATGATCGTGATCGACGAGGGCGCGGAAATCCTCGCCAGCAGCGACAAGCAGTCCCGCAAGCTCGCGGAGAAGATCCTCGAAGTGATCCGGATCGCCCGCGCCATGGGCATCCGCACCGTCCTGACCGCCCTCGGAGCCACCGGGGCCGTACTCGGCAACCTGATGATCCGCCGGGAGGCCAAGGTTCGCGTCGCCCTAACCGGCGGCGAGACCGAGGGCATGGACCTGGGCAAGCAGTTCCCCGGCTCCCGCGGCCTGCGCGTCGACCAGGCCCCGTACAAGGGCGCCGGGTTCATGGGCACCCCCGAATCCCCGGCCGCGCTGTTCAAGTCGTGGCGGATCCTGCCCAACCAGATCCGCGACATCGTCGCCGCCACGTCCGACCGGCACCCCACCCTGGACGCCACGTCGGCCAAGGCCGCCGGGTCGGACTACGCACGGCGCTGGGACAGTGCCCGCACCGCGTGGATGCGCGACGACGCTCCCCAGGAGCAGAGCACCGAGACCGGCACGGCGGCGCAGGGGTTGAACCTGTCCGCGCTGCGCGAGCATCCGCCCACGGTCGGTCCGGACGAGAAGGGCCGTCACGAGTGGGAGGACTTGGCAGCGAAGTTCCGCGAGCAGATCGACGCCCAGTTCGCCACCACCCCCGAGCCCGGAGCCACCGAACCGGACGCGGGCACCGAGCAGCCGCCCACGACAGCAGGGCTCAACCTGTCCGCCCTGCGCGGCGAGGAGGACAACGCCGCGCGGAACGCCGCACTCGCGCTGCTCCTCGCCGCCGGACCGGACGGGACCGGGGCGTCCGCAATCGCCCGCGCCCTCGCGGACGAGCACGGCACCACCCGGCAGACCGTCGTCGGATGGCTCAAGACATGGACCGAGGACGGCACCGCCGTCCGCGTCGGCACCGGCACCAAAGCCCGCTACGTCCACCACCGCCACGCCCCTCAGGCGTGAGCGCTTGTCGCTTGTCGCGCCGCCCGCGAGAAGGACCCTGGACGGCTCTGTGAGGGCCGGAAACGGCTTGTGACCTGCAAAGCGACGAGCGACAAGACAAGACAAGCGACAAGCCGCACGACAAGCCAGACGACAAGCCAGACGACAAGCGACACGACAAGCCGGCACCGGGCAGCACCCCACCCGCGGGGTGCTGCCCGCCGTCGTTGAAGGGACCCCGTTGTGCACTCCGAGACCGCGTACGAGATCACCACCGTCCCGCTCCAGCCGTCCCCGACCCACGGGGCGATGCTGCCGCACGAGATCCCGCCCGGCGTCCAACTCGTCACCCTGCCCGGCGGCATCCGCACCCTCGCCTACACCCAGCCGCCCGCGGCGCCCGATTCGCAGCCGGTGCCCGTCGCGCAGCCGATCCCGACGTGGGCCAAGACCACCGCACTCCTCACGCCGACGATCGGCGGCGGCATCGCGGCCGCCGGTATCGGCCTCTCCTACGCCGCACCCGGACTGATCGCCATGAGCCAAGCCCTGTGGGCCGCCGTCGCCCTCATCGCCGCTAGCGCCATCGCCCTGCCCCTGCTGCTCGGCACCGCCCGCCGTCACGGCCGGGCCGCGCCGACGCAGATCACGCAGAACATCACCGCCACCGGCCTCTTCGGCCGCGCCAACGGAACCATCAACCACCACTAAGGAGAACCGCACATGCCCCGGCTCCGTCTCCGTCGCGTCTCCTGGCCGCGACGCGCGGTCGTGCTGGCCGACACGCCCCGCCCCGACTGCCCCGACTGCGGCGGGGAGGGCGGATTCGAGCACCACTACGGCGACTACGAGACCGGCGAATACGCCGGTACCGACTGGGAGCCCTGCACCTGCTGGAACGAGGACCGCAAGTGGCTGCTGCTGCCGATCCCGCGCCTGCCGCGCCGCCGCCGCGCCTACCCCGACCCATGGGGCACCGGCGGCTACAGCGACGAACCGCCCTTCTGACGAGCCGAGGGCGGCCCCCTCACGCCAATGACCGGGGCCGCCCTCGTCTGCCAGTGCTCATCACAGAACTGGAGACATCCAGAATGACCCAACCGACCACGAACGACTACCTCCGAACCGCCCTGCATTTGGCCGGGGTAGGCGTACCAGTGCTGCCCCTGCGGGCCGGGAAGGTCCCGTTCGGGAACTGCCCCGACTGCACGGGTGGTACCTGCGGCGGCCGACCGCATATGAAGACCGCCGGCACCTGCGACTGCCCAAGGGTCTGCCACGGCTGGGCCGCCGCCACCACCAACACCAGCGTCATCACCTCCGCCGCGTGGGCGCCGATGTGGCGCACAGCCGCCGCCGTGGCCTACCACCCCGGTGGGGCCGGGCTCACGGTCGTGGACCTGGACGACACGGCTGCGGTCGCCTGGGCTCGCGCCGCGCTGCCCGCGACGAAGACCGTGCCGACGACGCGTGGTGAGCACTTGATCTACCGGGGCACCGTGCGGTCGGCCAACTCGGTGCGGCGGGGCGTGGACATCAAGTCCGCGATGTCCTACGCCCGCTGGCTCGGGCACGGCACCGGCCGCATCACCGCTGTGCCGGACGCCGTCTGCGCCTTGGTGGAGAGGGAAGAGACCACCCCCGGCCGCCGAGGCGTGGTCTCTTCCCCACCGGAGCGCGCCGCGTGGGACCGCAGCGTCGCCACCGGGTGCCGGCACACCGAGGCCTACGTGCGCACCGGCCTGGAGCGAGGCACGGCCCTGGTCCGCAGCCGTACCGAGACAGGTGCCGGGTCGCAGGCGTTCGGCGTAGCGCGGTTCATCGCCGCACAGCACGCCGACTGCCCCGGCCCCTGCGGCTTGGAGTACCTGGGCGAACAGGTCGTGGCCGCTGCCGTGGCGGTCGGCGTGCCTGAGCCCTACGCCCGGCGCGCGGTGGCCAACGGACTCAACACTCCTGGCAGGGCAGCATGAAAGCCCACGACGAACAGCCGGTCGTCATCACCGGCCTTCACATCCGCATCGCGGACTGGCTCTGCCGCTGTGGCCACCACGAGCGCGCCCGCGGACGCGCCACCGTCATGGAACTGACCACCCGCGTGCGCGTCGACCACTGCCCCCACGCCGCCGATGAGACGCCCACTGCCACGGCCGTGGGCGGAAGAGTCGCCACCCGTCAGGGCGTCCGTTCTGCCCTTCGTCCTGACCCGCACCCGACCACCCCGGAAGGAGCAACGCCGCGTGACCAGCAACGAGGTGAGCCCGGATCTGTGGGAGGGGTTCGACCTGACCGCCGAGGACATCACCGGCCCCGTCTGGGACGAACCCGTCCCGCTCAAAGCCCGCCCCGCTCTGCCCGCATTCCCAGTCGAGACCCTGCCCGCGTGGCTGGGTGACATGGTGCGCGGCGTGGCCGAGGAGACGCAGACCCCCGCCGACCTTGCTGGGTGTCTGGCACTGGCGGTGCTCGCCACGGCGGCCGGCGGGCGGGTCAAGGTCAACGTGCGCGGTCACTGGCGCGAGCCGGTCAACATCTACACCGCCATCGCCCTGGACCCCGGCAACCGCAAGAGCGCCGTGTTTGACCTGATGGTCCGCCCGTTGCTCGCGGCGGAGAAGACCCTCATCGAACTCTCCGCCCCGGCACGGGCGGAAGCGGAGACCACGGCCCGCCTGGCCAAGGCGGCGGCGGACAAGGCCGCGCAGAAGGCCGCCGCCGCCGAGCCGGGGCAGCGCAGCGAGCTGACCGTGGAAGCGGTCGCGCTGGCGCAGGCCGCCGAGGAGACGACCGTTCCGGCAGTGCCGCAACTGGTGGCGGACGACGTGACACCGGAGAACATCGGGACCCTCCTCGACCAGCAGGGCGGGCGCATCTCCTGCCTGAGCGCGGAAGGGGAGCTGTTCGACATCATCGCCGGCCGCTACAGCGGTCGGCCCAATATGGGCATGTTCCTCAAGGGCCACGCCGGGGACATGATCCGCGTCAACCGCCAAGGCCGGGAGGCCCAGCACATCGACGCCCCCGCCGTCACCGTGGGCCTGGCGATCCAGCCGGAAGTGCTCGACTCGCTCAGCCGCATCGACGGAGCCGACGGCCGCGGACTGCTCGCCCGCTTCCTGTACTCCAAGCCCGATTCGCTCGTCGGCCGGCGCAACCTCTCCCCGGCCCTGCTCGACGAGCAGACCGCCGCCACCTACGCCGCCCAGCTCGGAGGCCTGACTCTGGCACTGGCGGACTGGACCGAGCCCGCCGTGCTCACGCTCTCGCCCGAGGCGGACGCGGTCATACTCGCCTACCAGAAGGTCACAGAGTCGCGGCTCGGCAAGGAGGGACCACTCGCGCCGATCGTGAAGTGGGCCTCCAAGCGGGACGGAGCGGTCGCCCGCATCGCCGCTCTGCTGCACCTGGCCACGCACCCGCACGACGGGTGGCACCGGCCCATCGCCGCACCGACGATGGCCGCCGCCACCCAACTCGGGGACTACTTCACCGCGCACGCACTGGACGTGTTCGACGCCATGAGCGCAGACCCCGCCCAGGACGCGGCCCTGACCGTGCTGACCCACCTCGCCGCCGCCAACCCCGGCCGATTCAACAAGCGGGAACTGTTCCGGGCCCTGCGGCGGACAGACTTCCCCGCCATCACGGACCTCGACCCAGCCCTGACGCTGCTGGAAGAGCACGGCTGGATCCGTCAGCAGCCCCCACCGCCCCGCACCGGGCGCGGCGGCCGACCGCCCTCCCCCCGATACGAGACCCACCCCCGCATCAGCCGGAGTTCCTGACAGAACCCCCAGGCCGCTGACAGAACTGACAGAACTCCCTCATGCGCCGCTGACCTGTACAAACGGCGAGGTCGGCGGTGATGACAAAACCGAATTCAATGCTGACAGAACCCCTCCCTGCGTGGCGCAGGGCCCTGACAGAAGCTCCCGTCGGGCGGTTCTGTCAGGTTTTAATTCAGTTCTGTCAAAGGTCACGAACCCTAGGAAGCCGCAGCTCAGGCGCTCTGCGGCGAGGTTCTGTCAGTTCTGTCAGCGCACTCCCGGTAACCGCCCCAGCGAACCGCAGGAGACCTCATGGCAGCACGCCCGCCTACCGAGACCCTCCGTGCCGGCCTCCCCGACCGGTACCTCACTCCTAACGACATCGCCGAGCTGTTCGACGTGCCTCTGGAGACCGTCTACCAGTGGCGCAAGAGGCGAACTGGTCCGCCTGGCTTCCGCGTGGGCAAACACCTCCGTTACGACCCCGCCGCCGTCCAACGCTGGACCGCCGGGCGCATGGCCGCGGACAGCGCCGCCTGACAAGCCCCATACCGAGCACCCCGCAGGGTGACGCCACCAGGCGTCGCCCTGCGGCCTTTTCAGGAGACATGAGAACGCATGGCAGGCCACATTCAAGACCGCTGGTTCAAGACTGAGACTGACGAGAACGGCAAGGCCCGCAGGGTGCGGACCGATCGTCACGGGATCGGCATGCGCTACCGGGCGCGCTATGTCGGCCCTGACGGCAGCGAGAAGAGCAAGTCGTTCCCCGACAAGCAGAAGCGACTCGCGGAGCAGTGGCTCACCGCTACGGCCGCCGACATGGCCCGTGGCCAGTACGTCGATCCCCGCGCAGCGCGGATCACGTTCCAGCAGTTCGCAGAAAAGTGGGTCGCGACCCACACTACTGAGGTCAACAGTCGCGAGGCCGCCGAGCGACGGCTGCGGCTGCACGCCTACCCGTACATCGGGGCTCGTCCTCTGTCTTCGTTCCAGCCTGGCCACATCCGCACGTGGCTCGGGGCACTGGAAACCAACGTCCCGGCCGCGTCGCACCGCCGAATCATCTTCGGCACCGTGTCCGCCGCGTTCACCGCCGCTATGGACGACGGTCTGATCACAAAACATCCCTGCAAAGCCCGCTCGGTGCAGGTACCGAAGCCGAGCCGCTCGAGGGTCGCCCCCTGGACGGCAGAGCAGGTATTCGGCGTACGGGCGGAGCTCCCCGAGCATCTGCGCGCGACGGTGGACGTTGCCAGTGGGTGCGGTCTACGGCAGGGGGAGGTGTTCGGGCTCGCAGAAGACCAGCTGGACTACAAGGGCGGTTGGCTGTCAGTGATGCATCAACTAAAGCGCATCCGCGGCAAGTACGTGTTCGCTCTGCCAAAGGGCGGCAAGGTCCGCGGAGTGCCGCTGCCTACAGCCGTTGCGGAGGCCCTCCAAGCCCACTGCGAGACGTTCCCGCCCGCCAAGGTGACACTTCCATGGCGGACCCCAGACGGGCCTCTCGTGACCAAGTCGCTCTTGTTCATCGGCACGGCAGGCAGTCACATCCGGGTGAGCAACTTCAACGACTTCACGTGGAAGCCCGCCCTCGCAGTGGCGGGCATCATTCCCGTGCCCGAAGAAGGAGAGCGGTACACGGCCGCGCCCGAACACGGGATGCACGCGCTGAGACACTTCTACGCCTCGGTGCTCTTGGACGCCGGCGAGAACATCCGGGCCTTGAGCCAGTACCTGGGCCACGCCGATCCGGGCTTCACGCTCCGCACCTATACGCACCTCATGCCGAGCAGCGAGGGTCGCACCCGCAAGGCTGTCGACACTCTCTACGAGGCAGCTCGCGAGCCATACGGCTCCGAAAGGCCCCGAACAGATTGATGGTTACGCTGGTCGGCGCGGAGCTCCGGCCAGCGCCGACACCCGCTCCAAGAGTTCGCTCGGGTGGGCCTGACGGAGCACTTGGCCCTGCGGGATCCCGCCGCTGATGTCTCTCGACAGCAGCCTCTGTCTGCTGTCGTTGATGTCAGTTGGTGATGTCATCAATGCGGATCTCCTCCGGCCGAGGGTCGCGCACGAACTTGGTGCACGGCTCGTCGCAGGCGCCCATGGCCTCAAAGTTCAGTCGAGCTTCAGTGAGACTCAGCCGGCCATTTGGCCCGCCACGAACCCGATCTGCGTCGTGGTCGTCCTGCCCGTCGTCCTCCCAGAAGCACACGGAGCAGATCTCGTAGTTGCCGCGCTCGCCGAGTGTCACAAAGCCGCAGCAGGGGCAGCGGTACGGGCCATCTTCGGCCCTCCCCTGGATGTTGACGATAGGAGTAACCACCGCGGCATCCTGCCTTGCCGTAACGGTCGCCCGCCACCGCCTAGATGCGAACTATCGACGGGGCGATCGCTGCGGTCTGCGGGCTGACACTCGGCTCCTTGGGCTGAAGACCTGCTGCCGTCGCCGTGGTTGCTGTACTCCGCTGCTGCACAGCAACCAGCGTACCGACCACTGCTTTGTAAGCCTGGCGCCACGCATGGATGCGTCCTCGCTGGTCGTCGTGCGTGCCACGGTGTCGAGTCTGCCGACGGGCGTTCGCCCCGCTACAGGCTCCGAGTGTCCGTGGTTGACCGCGCGATCTGGCACGGATCTGGCACGAGAGCGCGCCGAGGCTAGGGGGTCAGTCGTGTCGCGAAGCTGGTGCGCGGATGTCGGGATCAAGGTCGGTAGAAGCCCCAACAACTGTGCACCAAGTCCGGCCACCGGCCCCGGCTGATCTACCGCATCCACCTCGACCACGGACCCGTCAAAAGCCGGCGCAAAGGCTTCACCGAGACCGACTACGCCCGCCTGCTCGACGCCGCGCACCAGCAGCTCGGCGGCCCGATCATGCTGGTGTGGGACAACTTGAACACCCACGTCAGCCGCACGATGCGGCGGCTGATCGACGCCCGATTTATGGCTGACCGTCTACTTCCGCCTGATGCTCCGGAGTTCAACCCGGCCGAGGACGTGTGGGCACACCCGAAGAGGTCGCTGGCCAACCTCACCAAACCGCCGTAACCTCAGCCTGAAGATCTCTAGAGCGCGGAGCGCATTGGGACCGGCTGCCGCCTCCCGCAGCGCGTGAGGGCGCGCAGCGCTCGGGGCCCCACTCCGGCGCGGGCCGCACAGCGGCACGCCGCGCCCGAATACCCGCTCCCCGGGGGAATGACGAGGATCGGTCGCGGGGCTGAGCCGGGCCAGCGCGCCCTGGACTCCTGGTCGACGCACGGGTGCTGAGGCCGTCGACTGTCTGGGGTGGCGCGCCCCGAAACCCTTGGGATCAAACGCCATGAAGCACCGGGAGATAACCCGCGCTCAGAAAGTGGGAGGGCTGGTCCCCCAGTTAACAATTGACGATGTGATCAGACCAAAGGAGCCAAGAGTGAAGCCACAGCGGAAGTTGACGAAATACATGTTTCCCGTGAAATTCTTCCCATCGCACAGCGTGTACGGGTATGCACATACGTCAACGGAGCGGATGGCGTTGTCCCAGTTCAGGAATCCCCTGCGAGCTTTCGTGGCAAGGTCCTTGATCGATTTCTCCGGAGGTACTCGAAGGATCTCGCCCTTCAGGTCCGGAAGGTCGTTGGCTTCGAGAACTGTGGGCGCTGGAGCGCCCTCCGGGAGGCAGCCGAGTCCACGCTCCTCCATGAGCCAGTGAAATTCGGCATCGCCCTCCATGCGCCGGGCCTCGGCGAGCATCGCCCTGCCGTCGGTGAAGGCGGCAAGGACCAAGGACGAGCCGTACGCCGCAGGAGTGATGTAGAGGCTCGGGTACTCCTTGTTCATGCGCTCGACATCATCAACCAGCTCTCCGTTGAGCATCACAGGGACGGTAGGCCTGAACGGACGTTGACGCTCGGTCTGTTCACCCCGGAGTGCCCATAGAGATCGGAACTCCTCCGACGCCACTGGTAGGGACTCGGTGTTGCCTGGTGTGGCCGCGGATCCAGCCGACTGGCACGCCACTGCGATCATCTCCTCTTGGTGAAATATGAAGAACGCTGAGAAGGTTCGAATCCGTGATCCGCAGTTTAGGTAGCCGCCCAGTAGTCAAAGTTGCCGCTTCCGCAGTTCCGCCCCCACGATGCCGGAATGCTCAACTCGGCGGACCTCGGATGGGATTACCTCAGATTCAAGCCTACGCTCGCTATTCCGCGATGTCGATTCGACGAGTACCGCTGACGAAATGGGGCAGCCGTCCGCATCGCTTCTATGTCTTGAGTGAACGGCCCGCCTGAGCCGGCGGTTCACCGGGCCTCTCGGCCCGAGCGCCCAGGCTGTGCGCGAGCGGTTGTCGCCGTTCGGGCTGGGCGGAGAGGTCGGGCGCACGATCTCGGCGATCCGGGCCAGAGTCCAGCACTGGTCGGGCCAGCCAGAGGCGGCCGGGACCGCATCCAGCACCGCCTCCAGCACACGCAGTTGATCCACGTCGAGCTTGCAGCGAGCGCCACCGGGCCCCTTGGAGGCCAGGGCCTGTTGGCCGCCCGAAGCCAACGCCCGCCGCCAGCGGTTCGCCGACATCCGGGTCACCCTGAACTGCCGGCACCTCCCGGTCACTGGCCCCGGCCTCGATCAGATCGGCGGCCGCCAGCCGGACCCGCTCACACCGGGCTCGTTCCTCAGCCGTCAGGCCGCAGCCATCGGGATACCTCATTCCTCCGGCATAGCGCGGCCCACGACAGCCGTCACGACCTCACGTATCCCACACCCTTAAAGATCTCTAGCTCAAACCGCTCACCGGGCTACTTGGGTACATCGCGTGCGACGTATCCCGCCACGCCCACCGCTCACCCCACCTCCCATCCCGTCTGCCGTCGACCCACACGCATGTGGAGCGGGCGCGGTGCCGGGCGTCCAGGTGGAGCGCGCCACTGTACGAACGACCTGGACGCCCGGTGCCGTGTCTGCTCGGCTTGTCCTGGGTCGATGGCAGACGGGATGGGAGTTCCCCGCCTCAACCACCCACGGCCGGCACCCGCGCACGGAGCTTCCTCCATCCCGGAGCCGCTCGCGCCCCCGCCGGAGGCATCTCTCTGACCCGCACCTCGCGCACTCGCCCGGGCCACATCGTGGTTCCCCACCCATCAACCCGAGCCGTCAGGCGTGCGGCCGGCGGCCGGGCCGGAGCGGGGCGAAGACAGGAGCGGCGGCCCGGACGACGGGCCGCACGCGCCGCGCCGTGCGCGGCGGGTGCCTTGATGAAGTAGGGAAACTTCTACCGCGACGCCGTACTTGGCGACGCGCCTCCGGCATGCGCGGTGAGGGCGCACACGTAAGGTACGCACACAGCACTCGTGGAGCGCTCAGGAGCTTGATCACGGCCCTGAGACGGCCCGGTAGGTGTATGACCGCCCCCGGGCGGCGATGAAAGTGCTGGTCAAGGCCACGTACGGCGCAAGCGTCGAGACTTCATCTACTTCTGGCC
>NZ_JBKFFO010000042.1:0-17950 GCF_046506645.1 Streptomyces sp. 5K101
TACGCCGAGTCGGCCGCACATGAACTCGACGCTGTACGCGTACTCCTCGGTGTCGAGCCGCATCTCGTCGATGAACTCGTACTTGCTTGCTACCGGGGATCCTTCGCGAAGTACGCTGCGGCTTTTTTCAGGAAGGTAACTTCCATCTCAAGCTCGCGGTTGCGTCGTTCGAGTTCCTTCAGGCGCGCCCGCTCGTTCACCGTCAGTTCCGCGTCGGGAGCCGGTTCCTGCTGCTTCTGGTACTTCTTGACCCAGCCGCGTAGCGTCTCCGGATTCAGCTCAAGCTCCCGGGCGACTGCGGAGATCGTTTTGCTCGACCTCAACGCGATCTGGACGGCTTCCTCGCGGAACTCCGGCGAGTACTTACTGGGTGGCGCCACTTCTTCCTCGTTTGCTGTTCAGGACAACCTTATTGGGTCCCTGTCCGGAAACTTCGTGGCCCCTCACCAGGCCCAGCCGACCGGCACCGGCGAATCCCAAAACCAATGATCCGAACCTGGAACAGGCCCTAGTCGAATCACGTCAAGCCAGGGTGAATCGACTGACAGAACCTCCATAAGTTCCTGAATCACCATGTTCAACCTCTCGCTTTGCCCCTCCCATCTCTGGGAGAGATAAAGCTGGCGCTCATGGCAGAACGCCACCGCCTGGGGCTGGCGGGAGGGGGCACCGTCACTGGCCGTGAAAGCACAATGTCCCCGACTACGCAGATATAGACGCCCCGTCAGGTCTTGAAGTTCCCGCTCGACGGACGACAGCTCCCATCAGGCCCACCGCATCCCGAGGGCAGTCAGCTCCTCCACACGCTCGGGTGCCAGCTTCGCAGCCTTCACCCGCTGCTGGCTGATCCAGGCACCGAGCCGAACGGCCTGCTCGCCCACGTGCTCGGTGTGGCTGCGCGGCACTTCCAGGTGCCCTTCACGCTCTCGGTACTGCCGTGCGGCGGCCAGGTTCTGGGCCCACATCTCGGCCCGGGTGCGCTTGGCCGGCGCGGCGGTGATGTCCAGCTTGCTGGTGAGCATCCACTGCTGGGTCGCCGTCAGCCTGCTGAAACCGGTGCGCTGGGCGGCGGCCCACTTGCCCAGGTCCTCGCCGTCCGCGATGGCCACACCGGCCTTGGCGGGCAGACTGCCGCGGCCTTGATGTGCAGCCAGGCGAGCCGGAAGGCGCGCTGCCAGTCGACGCTCCACGTCGGACACCAGCCGGGGTCGATGTCTTCCAGCGCCTGAGGCCGCTCGTCGGTCAGGGGAGCCGCGCCGCCCTCCGGCTCGGGCAGGCCCTCGGCGCGGCAGCGTTCGAGCTCGTCGGCCCGGCGCGCGGCCGCCCGCTGGTTCTTCAGCCAGCGCCCTACCGGGTACTCGCCGACGACGGCGTCCACGGGCGCGGCCAGGCCCACTTCGTGCTCGTCGGCCCAGGCGGCGGCTGCGGCCAGGCCCTCTTCGAAGCTGGCGTCGAAGTGCGACCAGACCATGCATGTTGGCGAGCTGGGCGGGAGTGGCCTGCCCGGCGCTCAGGCTGGTGACCGCGTAGACGGTCTTGATGCTGACCTTGCCGCTCTTGCGGTGCAGGCGGCGCCGCTTGAGCTGGACGGCCTGGCTGGCGCCGGGGAAGAGCAGGTTGTTCACGGTGCAAACCTTGATGCGGCGGATCTCGCCACGGGCGTGACCGCTCTCGCGGATGCGGCTCTGGAGCGGAATCCACTGCCAGGGAAGGGCTTTGAGCTGCTTGCGGAGCTTCTTCTAATTCCCTTTGACGATCACGATGTAGTGGGCGCCTCGACAGGCGAGGTACTCGGCGTGTTCGCGTTGGGTGTGCATGGCGTCGCTGGTCACGACCGTGTCGGCCAGGTCGGCGAGGTTGTCCAGAAGGGGCTGGAAGCACGTGATCTCGTTCGTCTTGTCTCCGACGTCCAGCTGGGCGAGGACCAGACGGCTGGTGTGGTCGAGTGCGGCCAGCAGGTGGATCTTGCGGCCGTCGGCTCTGGCGGCGCCGCGCAGGCTCTTGCCGTCCACCGCCACTGCCCGGCGGGTCTTCGGGCCGGGCTGAGTGCGGCGATCGGCCAGCCAGGCGCCGACCGCCCGGTCAAGCGCATCGGCATCAAGGCGGGCCAGGGTGCGGCGGATCGTTGTCTCGCACGGCACCGGCCGGATGCCGGTCAACGGGCAGCGACGGGCGCCGATGCGGTCCAGGACCGCCGATGGCGCATCGGCAGCCCACTCGCTGATGGCCAGGAGCGAGGTCGCGCCGGTCAGCACGGCGCAGGCGGCCAGCGCCAGTACATACACCAGGCCGTGGCGCACACCGCGAGGCTTGCGCGGATCGGGGACAGCGGCCAACCGGGTCAGCAGCCCGAGCAGTTCGTGTTCCGCGGCATCGGGCTGGTCACGGAGTTGGTCAAGGACGGGCGGGATTGGAGAGGATACGACGGCAGGCACGGACTTCCGTAGGGATCACTGGACTCGACACCCACATGATCTTGGAAGCTCGTGCCTGTCCTGCGTCCGTGCCACCGCCGGCACACATCGGGAAAACCCACTCAAGCCGCGACTACGCCGAAGCCCTACCCCCCGGGTGCTGCGAGTTTCCGTCAGAGTGAACCCCAGCCGTTGACCCGCTGCATTGACGCTCATAACCTCACGTCCCTCAAGAGGCAACAGTCGCCTGACCTGCACAGATGGACACCAAGTCTAGATAACGATCCCGACCATCCCGAACTGGGTCAGGCCGGACCAGATGGCCCTCATGCTTCCAGCGTCGGCCGCCTTCAGCCGGGCCGCATCCCGCCTCTCGTGCTGGGCCTGGCTGTCGCCGTGACCCAGCTGTCCGGCGACACCCGAGCGGGTTTGGTCCGCCTCGGAGACTTGCACCCAAAATCGAACGTGGCACCTATTGGGGTGTGCACCTGAGTGAGACCCAGCGCCGCATCCTCGCCGCCATCCGCGCCCACATTGCCGACACGGGCGAGGCTCCGACGGTGCGCGAGATCGGCGCCGCTGTCGGCCTGCGGAGCAGCAGCTCCGTGGCCTACCCGCTGCGGCGACTGGAGCAGCTCGGGGCTCTGGCCCCTCGGGACCGCCGCCGGCACCGAGCGTCCCGTCTCACGTGAGTCGGCAGCCCGCGCCGCTCCCCCGCCGTTAGTTTGCGCCTCGGGTCGGGGTGCGCTCCCGAAGCTACGGCGAAGTGACAAGTAGGGGTTATCAGACGCCGACATCCCGCCAGTCGCTGCAGGTCGAGAGGTGGACATCGTGCGTGCTGTGGTTTCCGCGGCAGGCCTTGAAGTGCACGTACCAGCCGTAGCCCTCGTAGAAGTCCATGTTCTCGTACCCGTAGCCCGCACCTTCGCCCTCGCTGTACCAGATGAACCCAGAGCGCTGCATGACGTCGAACGCGTTGTACAGCTGCCAGGAGACGACAACGGAGTAGCCGTCGGCGCGCTTGTCGTCCAGGAGGAACCAGTCCCCTTCCGGGGCGAAGCAGCCGGCGGCGTAGTCATTGGCGTTGTCCGTGCAATACCAGTCTTTGCCCGTGGAGGGCCTGTCTGCCGACGAGGCGTGGTGATGCTCGGCTGCGTGCGCCTGGGACGGGATGAGAGCAATCATGAGGCCTGCGGCGAGGATGCCTAGGTGTCGTGGTCGCATGGGTGGATGGTCTCGCCAAAGCGGTGAGTTGGGTAGGGGGCCAACCGGTCGGATGAGCGGTGGTGGCTGCTGGCCGCAGCCGACTGACTGAAATGAGCGCCGGGGCGGTCGGTAACGTGCCTACTTGACAGGGGGACGCGACTGAGCACCGGCCACGGGCCGGGGCTCAGTCTTTCCGCCGATCCGCGACAGGGAAGGCGCGGACCGGCGGGGCTCAAGGGCTACAGGCGCAGAGACCAGCTTGGCCCGTCGGGGGCGTCGAGCCATACGCGCTGGCTCCGGTCCTCGATGGTGACGCCGTAGCGGTCCGGGCCGGGTTTGTCGGCGTCCTGGTAGATCGAGTGGGCTGCTTCGAGGTTGCCCCACAGGGGGCGGGGGCCGGTCTCGGTCACGGTGCCGCCGGGGTGGAGGTGGACGATCGATCCGTCATCGCTCCAGACCCGTGCGCCGGTGATCTGCCGTTCGTCGCTGAGGTCGTACTGCCAGACCAGGCCCGGCTCCACGATGCTGGCGAGGAACCGGAACGCGTTGTCGCCGATGGCGGCGGAGGGCAGGGGCGACGGGCGGCCGGGGCCGGTCGGGTGTTCCGGCCGACGGGAGGGGCTGCCCTCGCCCGGGCCGTGGCGGAGCGGCATGAAGAACGCTCCACGGGGCAGGAAACGGCCTTCGGCAGCGCGGTCCTCAGGTGCCACAACGAGATCGCCGGCAGGAGGTTGCCGAGCCGGGCCACTGCCCGCAGTGCCTCGGCCGCCTGGGCCAGAGGCTTGGCGGCCCTCCGCGACCGCTCGTTGCTTATATCGCCGCGCAGACGTTCCACGACCTCGTCCAGCAGCAGTGCCAGCTCACCCGCTCCTGGATCCTCCGGCACATCGGCGCCCCACCACTGGACGGCAGTATCCAAGGCCGTGGAGGCGTCGGTCCGGTCGAGCGGCGGCCTGGTTTCTACATCCCCGTGCGTCACGATCACCATCGTTCACCGTCGGGCCTCGCCTCTGGGCAGGAACGGAGAATCGACTGCTCTCGGATCAGACCGAGGCCCTGGGAGGGAGGGGCACCGCGTGCCGAGGGCTGCTGGATGCGTCCGTTCCACGCGCTGCCGTCGGCACCGGCATGCCGCGGCGCAAGGCCTCGCGGGTGAGGGCGTCGAGCTGGGCACCGGCCGCGTTGTAGGCGTCGGCTGCACGAGCGAGGCGCTGCTCGGCGGCGGTCAGGTCTGCGGCGAGTTCTTCATCGGTTCGCGACCGCCTCCAGGAACCATGCTGTGCTGACGGCTCCCTCTCACCAAGGCCGGGCTCGTCCTGCCGTGCGGAGCGGCGGACGAACAGGCCCTTGCCCTTGACCGCGTAGACCAGGCCCTCGCGTTTGAGTACCCGCACCGCGTTCTGTGCGGTCAAGTTGGCGATGCCGAAGCGGTCTTGGAGTTCCCGCGCGGAGGGAAGTCGGCCGCCCGGTGTGAGGTTGCCGGACCGTATCTCCTCCCTGAGCAAGTCGGCCGTACGGACGTAGGGGGGCCTGGGGTCGTTTTCGTCGTTGCCCGCGACGTCGGGGAGGAGGGAAGGCTCCGTCCGGGGTGCCGGCGGAAGGCCGGGGTGTGTGCTGCTGACGTAGCTGCCCCGGCCGAGCACGGAGTAGACCAGGCCCTCTCGCTTCAACACTCTCAGCGCGTTCTGCACGGTTGAGCTGGATACCCCGAAGCGTTCTTGAAGCAGTCGCGCCGACGGCAGCCGGCTCCCGGCCGCGTACTCTCCGCTGTGGATCCTGGTGCGCAGTACCTCGGCCGCCTGAAGGTAGGGCGGTCTTGAGTCGTCTTCGAGCGGCAAGGTCATGGTCTTACCGTTTGCAGCGACCCTTCCTGTCTCGGCCGTGGGCCAGAGCACGGCCGGGGCGGGGGCGGCTGTCCGTGTGTCACCGCCAGGATCGTCAGACGGTGCGCATCGCGGCGACGACCTTGCCCAGGATGACCGCATCGTCGGCCGCGAGCGGCTGGAACCTGGGATTGTGTGCGACGAGCCAGGCGTGGCCGGCCGCGTCGCGCTGGAACCTCTTCACAGTCGCTTCGCCGTCGAGCATGGCGGCGACGATGTCGCCCGGCTGGGCGACCTGCTGCCGCCGTACGGTGACCACGTCGCCGTCGCAGATGGCTGCATCGATCATGCTTTCCCCGGACACCTGAAACCGACGGGTTCCCGCATTCCTGGGGCACTCTGGCGACAAATCCGAGGGGCATTGTGCCCGAGCGCCCGGCCTGCACGTTGGGTTCATACTTATCCGGGACCCGGACGGTGAGGCCTCAGCTCCTCTATGTCGGCTGGTCATCGGGGTCATCGTGGGGGAAGGCCGTGACGCGTCTCAGTGATGGTGTCCGTGCTACATGCGGTCGTGCTCGTGTTCGATGTAATCGGGCGAGCCGTCCAGCCTCCGGAGCATCGCCGGGCCGCCGGGTCGCCGGAAGCGGACGAGCAGGACTGCGGCCAACAGCAGGAAGGGGATGTTGAGCCACGTGGTGTAGTTCCAGCAGACCCCCTCTTCGGGGATCCTCGCGTCGGTTTGGTACGAATCAGGCCCAGGTCGCCGAAGGCAAACTCGACGACGTAACCGGCGAAGGCCATCGCGGCGAAGAAGGTGACCAGCAGGAAGGCGGCCATCCGCGGGCCGTAGTACCTCCGGGCGGTCCGTTCGGGTGTCGCCTGAGATACATCAGGCAGCCGGGACTGGCACCGGAGCCAGCCTGCGTCCGCTTGGCAAGCCGCAGCACGGCCGCGGGCCGTGCCGTCTTTGGAAAGGGAGGGCCCTGCGCGGTTCTCCTTTTCCGCGCGGGGCCCAGGTCGGGTGTTCGGCCCTTCGCGGGCGTCCCTGCGCCCGCCGTTGAGGCAGCTGCCTGTGTTCAGGCAGGCCGCGTGGTGAGGATCGCGGCGGCGCCGGCGGGCAGTCGGTAGCTGTATGTCGTGTCGCCCCAGGGGACGTCGAAGGCGGCGGTGCGGGTGCTGGCGTTGTATGTCACAGATAGCCGGGTTCCGTCGGACAGTTGAGCGTTCGTGCGCTGAAGGCCCTTGGTCGGGCCCGGGTTTATGGTGGCCTTGCCGTCGGGGGCGAGGACGGAGAGGTCGTGGATGGACCACCAGCTGCCGGAGCTGGCCTTGTTGACGACGCGGATGTAGCGGGCGGTGGTGGTGGGCAGCAGGATGCAGGTCACGGTGGTGCCGGGGCCTGTGGCGATGGGCTGGCCCCAGGTGGTGCCGTCGTCGGAGGTGTACACCTCGTACTGCCGGGCGAAGTCGCCGGACGAGGCGGTGCTGTCCAGGACGATCTGGCTGAACGTCCGCTTCGAGCCCAGGTCGACCTGGAACCAGTCCCCGGGCTGCATGCCGTGTCCGGAGCTCCACCGCGTGGCGGGGTCGCCGTCGATGGCCTTGGACGGCGGGTCGTCCGTGCTGCTCGCCGAGGCCGATGCCTGCCAGCCGTCGCGGGGCAGGGCCACTTCATCGGTGGGCGGGGTGAAGGACGCGCCGGTGGGCAGAGTGTGGCCGAGCCACTGGTCGCCGATGCGTACCTGGGCCTGCCGGGCGAGCAGGCCGCTGTCGTATGTGATCAGCGCCTTGCTGCCGTCGGGGTTGCGGAAGGGGATGTCGACCGAGCCGATGGCGGCGGGAGAGGTTCTGCCGTGCTGCTCGCCGGTCCAGGTGAAGGTCGCGGCCGCTCCCGCGGCCAGGGTGTGGGTGAAGTAGCGGTAGCCCCAGCGGACGTGGAAGGTGCGGGCCGTGCTGCCGGAGTTGAAGGTGACCAGCGCGGTGGAGCCGTCCGGGTTGGTGAACGCGACGTCCTCGATGCTGCCCTTGCCCAGGGTGTTGGAGGCGACCCGGTGCGCGCCGGGCCGGACGAACTTGCTGGCCTGGGCGAGCGCCCAGTAGTCGGCCGTCGGCTTGTACGTCCACGTGCCGTCGGCATCCTGGGCGACGGTCACCACGGGGCGGCAGGCGAGGCATCCGTTGTTGGTGGGCCCGTTGTCGGCGTCCAGGGCGAGGTTCCAGCGGACGATGCTCCGGGCCCAGTTCCGGGGTCCGTTGATGACGTTGTCCATCGCGCCGGCGAAGCTGCCCCGCTCGTCGCCCTCCCAGCCGCCGCCGGAGCACTCGGTCTGGAAGGCGGGCTCGTTGGGGTAGTCGTTGTGGACCACCGACTGCGCCAGTACGTCGCCGGCGTAGCAGTGCCAGGCCGTGCCGGCGACCTGCCGGGCGGAGGCCGGGTCGGCGTACAAGGACTCGGGGTAGCTGGTGACGTCCCAGTTGTGGTCGTAGCCGAGGATGCGGGTGGACAGGCCCTGAGCCTTGAGCGTCGGGGCCAGGTGGCGGGTGACGAAGGTCTTCGCCTGGTCCGCGGGCATGGACATGCCCGGGTACGTCGACGGCTCGTACAGCGGCTCATTCTGCGGGGTGATGTAGCGCACCGGCACGCCGGCCGCCGCGTATGCCTTGAGGAACTTCGCGAAGTAGTCGGCGTACACCTGGTAGGCGTCCGGCTTGAGCTGACCCTTGACCATCGAGTCGCTGGTCTTCATCCATCCCGGCGCGCTCCACGGGGTGGCCATGACGGTCAGCTGCGGGTTGATCCTGCCCGCCTGCTTCAGCAGGGGAATGGTGTACGACCGGTCGTGGTCGATCGAGAAGTGCGCCAGCGTGGGGTCGGTCGTGCCGGCGGACATGTCGTCGTAGGAGTAGTTGCCGCCCACGGTGAAGTCGGTGGCGCCCATGGGCTGGCGCAGGACGCTCAGGCCGATGCCGTCGCGGCGGCTGAACAGGTCGCGCATCAGGGCGTCACGCTGCGGGCTGTCGAGCTTGGTGCCGACCAGCCAGGCGGAGGAGTCGGTGAACGAGGCTCCGAAGCCGGTCATCGGCTGGTACTTGCGGGTGGTGTCAACGGTGATCGTCGAGGCGGAGGAGCCGGACGGCGCGGGTCCCGTCTTCCAGGCCACGGAGGGTTGTTGGGACAGGTACGTCTTGGTGGACGGGTTCGTGAGCAAGACCGATGCCTTGGCGGGCGCGGCCTCGGCGGCGGCCGGTGTGGCTGACGGAAGGACCGGGAGGGCCGCGAGCATCGCCGCGGCGGTGGTCAGGGCGGCCCGGCGCGGTGGCCGGGCGGCGCGATCGGCCCGAAGGGTGGGTCTCATGTGCGGCTCCTTGTATGCATGACTGCGTGGTGCGAAGCCGGCGCGTGGGGGCCAGGACAGGGCGCCGGAGCGGGGGTCACTTCAGGCCGGTGGTGGCGATACCGGCGATGAACTGCCGCTGGAAGACGAGGAAGACGATCATCACCGGGAGCAGGACGACGACGGCTCCGGCGAGGAGGATGCCGAAGAGGGTGAAGTCCTGGCCGCTGCTGGCCAGGGCGAGTCCGACCGGCAGCGTGTACTGGCTCTCGTTCTGGGCCAAGACCAGCGGCCACAGGAAGTTGTTCCAGGAACCGAGGAAGGTGATGATCCCCAGCGTGGCGAGCGCGGGTTTCGTCAGGGGCAGGACGACCTTCCAGAAGATCGCCAGCTCGCGGCAGCCGTCGACGCGGGCGGCGTCGATGAGTTCGTCGGGCAGGGTGGAGATGAACTGCCGCATCAGGAACACCCCGAAGGGGGTGGCCAGGAACGGCAGGATCAGCCCGAGCAGGGAGCCGCTCAGTCCCAGGTTGGTCACCACGACGAACAGCGGTACGAAGGTGACCAGGCCCGGCACCATGAGGGTGGCGATCACCAGGGTGAAGACGCCGCGCCGTCCGCGGAATTCCAGCTTGGCCAGGGCGTAGCCGAGCATCGAGCAGAAGACCAGGTTCCCGGCGGTGACGGCCAGAGCCACGACCACGGAGTTGGCGAACATGGCGGTGAAGTCGAGACTGCTGAACAGTTCGCGGTAGTTGGCGGTCGTGGGACTGGTGGGGATCAGGACGGGCGGCACCTTGCGAATGTCCGCCTCGGGTTTGAAGGACCCGGACAGCATCCACAGGAAAGGCGAGATCATCAGCAGCAGGACGGCGGTGAGCGGCAGGTACAGCCACGGTTGGCCCCAAGTCTGTCGGATGCGGCGGCGCCGCAGTGCCCGGTCCGTACCGGCGTGCTCCGTCCCACGGGTGGCGAGGGTGCTCATGGGTATCAGTCCTTGTCTCGCAGCACTCGGAACTGCAGCACGGTCAGCGCGACGATGAGGACGAAGACGACGTAGCCGGCGGCTGAGGCGACGTCGTAGTTGCCGTTGCCGAACTGTTTGTAGGCGTACAGCGTGGCCGACAGGGTGGAGTCGAGCGGGCCGCCGTCGGTCATGACGAACGGCTCGTCGAAGAACTGCAGATAGCCGATGCCGGTGGTCACGGCGGTCAGCAGCAGGGCCGGGCGCAGGAGGGGAAAGGTGATGCGCCAGAACCGCTGCCAGGACCCGGCGCCGTCGAGTTCGGCCGCCTCCATCAGGGAGTGGGGCACGGACTGCAGGCCCGCCAGCATGATGATCATGACGGTGCCGAGGTTCCGCCACACCGCCATGACGATCATGACCGGCAGGGCGAAGCGGGTGTCGGCCAGCCATGCGGGGCCGTCGATCCCGAACCAGCCCAGGACGGCGTTCACCAGTCCCGCGCGGGGTTCGAGCAGCGTCTTCCACACCACGGCGACGGCCACGATGCTGGTGATCACCGGGAGGTAGAAGCCGAGCCGGAAGACGGCCCGGAAGCGCTGGATGCCGCTGTTGAGGGCCACCGCCGCGGCGAGCCCGGCGGCCAGTGTCAGGGGCAGGCTGACCAGGACGAACACGGCGGTGTTGCTCAGGGCGGTGAGGAACTGGGGGTCCTCGAACAGCCGCGCGTAGTTGTCGAAGCCGATGAACCCCACGTTCAGCGGTGTGCGCAGGTCGGCGCTCTTGGTGTCAGTCAGGCTCATCAGCAGCGACCAGGCCACCGGCAGCAGCATGAAGGCGAGGAACAGGGCGAGGAACGGCACAGCGAGGACCCACGCGGCGCGGGTCTGCCGAGCCCCGGCGGTCTGCCTGAGCGAGAAGATGCGGCGGTCCGCGCGCCGCGGCCGCGGGGGCTGCGGCGCGCGCGTGTCGCCCTTCTCCGGGAGAGTGTTCGTGGACATGGAGGTCATCCATCCGTACGAGGGTTGCTCACGGGGGGGGCGGCGCTCAGCGGCCGGTGCCGATGCTGGTGGCCTTGGACTGCAGGGTCTTCTGCACCTCTGCGACGGTGGCCTTGCCGTAGGCGAGCTTCTCGAGCTCCGAGTCGATGGTGTCGGCGATCTGCTGCCAGGTCGTGATCGCGGGCGGCGCCTTGGTGACCTTCAACTGCTCGGCGAACGCCTTCATCTTCTCGTCCTCATTCAGCTTGGCCTCCGTCCACGCCTCGGGGGAGGCGGGCAGGTTCCCGGACGCCTTGGCATAGGTGGCGAGGTTGGCGGGCTCGGTGAGGAACTGCACGAACTTCCATGCAGCGTCGGCGTTCTTGGCGTCCTTGAACACCGCCAGGTCGCTGCCGCCCGCGAGTCCGGCGGGCTGCTCGGCGTACGGCAGCGGCATGGTCTTCCACTTGCTGTCCAGTTCCGGCACGTCCTTGTGCAGGTTGCCGCCGGTGCTGGGGCCCTGCTGGAGGGTGGCGATCACTCCGTTCTGGAGGTTCAGCTTGTTGTCCGTCTTGTCGGTCGGTGCCATGTGCTGCTTGAAGACGTCGGCGTAGTACTCCAGCGCCTTGGTGACCTCGGGCGAGTCGAAGGTGAACTTCTTGGTCTCCGCGTCGTAGATGTCGCCGCCGTGCTGCCACACCACCGGGAGCCAGAACAGCCAGGCATTGAAGCCGATCTGCGTTCCTGCGGCGTAGTGCAGCTTGGGGTTCTGCTTGCCCGCGGTGGCCTGGATGGCCTCGAGGTCCTTCAAATAGCCGTCCCAGTCCGTGGCGGGGGCGGCCTTGATGCCGGCCTTGGCGGTGAGGTCGGTGCGGTAGTAGATCACCGAGGTGTCCGCGACGAACGGCACCCCGTACGAGGTGTCCTTGTACTTCGTGGTGTCCCACTGACCGGGGTAGAAGTCCGCCGAGTCGATCGACGTCGGGGTGGCCTGGAAGCCGTTCATGGCGGCCATCTCGGCCATCCAGGTGGATCCGATGATGGACATGTCCGGGGTGTTGCCGCCGGCGATCACGGTGGTCAGCTTCTCGTGGGCGGCGTCCCAGGGCACCGCGGTGATGTGGACGTCGGCGTCCGGGTTCTGCTGCTCGAACTTCTTCGCCAGGCTCTGCAGGTCCTTGTCGCCCTCGTCGCCCATGGACCACATGACGACCTTGCCCTTGGCCTTGCCGCTGCTGATCTTCGCGGGGTCGTCCTTGCCGGGACCGGAGTCCTCGCTCCGGCCGCAGCCGGTGGCCAGCAGGGCCGCCGCGACGGTGGCGCAGGCTATCTGGAGGGTTCTGGCGGTGGGACGGGTGGTGTGCATGGTTGCGGCTCCTTGCGGTCGTGCTGAACAGGGCACGGGGGGTGGCTGGGGCAAAAGGACTGGGCGACCGAGTGGGTCAGCCTGCGGGGTGCAGGCGGCCGTCGTCGACGGTCACCTCGGCCGTGAGATGTAGGTCACGGCTGGAGCGTCCGACGCGGAGGCGGTAGCGGCCGGGCGGAGTGCGCCACGCGCGAGCCTCGCTGTCCCAGATCTGGAAGGGACGGGCGGGCACGCGTACCTCGGCTGTGACGCGGGCGCCCGGTGCCGCCTGAACGGCGGCGAAGCCGGCGAGCAGGCGCACCGGCCGGTCGGGGCCGTCGTGCGGCGGCTCCAGATAGACCTGGACGACCTCACGGCTGGCCCGGGGGCCAGTATTGGTCAGCTCCACGGTCAGGTTGAGCCCGTCTCCGCCCGCGGGGCTGGGCAGAGTGGCGGAGACGGGAGACGGGGAGAGGGCCACGGACTCGTACGTCCACCGGGTCCAGCCCAGACCGTGGCCGAACGGAAAGGCCGGGACGAGCCCTGCCCGGTCCCAGGACCGGTGACCGACGTGGACGCCCTCGCTGTAGTCCACGATGCCGTCGCGGGGGCGGGCGTCGGGGACGGGGACGTCCTCCGCACGGGCGGGCAGCGTCCACGGCAGACGACCCGACGGCTCGATCCGGCCGAGCAGGACATCGGCCAGTGCGTGCCCGGCCTCCTGGCCCGGCAGCCACGCCCACAGCAGAGCGGGGGCTTCGTCGGCCCAGGGCAGCAGCACCGGGGCTCCGGCGTTGACGACCACGATGGTGCGTGGGTTGGCGGCCAGCACCTTGCGTACCAGGTCGTTCTGGTGGCCGGGCAGGTCGAGCCCGGTACGGTCCCAGCCCTCGGACTCGACCTCTTCGTTGGTGCCCACGACGACCACGGCGACGTCGGCCGCCTGGGCCGCGGCGGCGGCCTCGGCGATCTCCTCGTACGGGCTGGGCCCGGGCGGGGCGTGGCGCAGCTGGGCGGTGACGAAGCGGTCGTAGGCGCCGGGCTCGACCACAGTGAGGTGGATACCGAGGGCGATCCGGCGCGGCTGCGGACCCACCTCCAGGTCGATGCCCCGCAGCGGCGGGTTGTTGTGAGTGGAGTCGAGGATCAGCTCCACGCCCCGGTCGTCGTCCCCGGAGAGGACCTCCTCTCCGTCCACGGTCACCCCGTAGCGGCCGACGCAGCCGATCTCCAGGCGGTGTGTCCCCGGCTCGGTGAGGGTCAGCACGGTTCGCAGCACCACACGGTGCGTCGCCGGCCCGAAAGCGGTGTATCCGCTCCAGTCACCGGAGAGGCGTATCTCGCCACCGACGCGGTTGCCGTCGGCGTCGAGGTGGTCGGCGCGCACGCCGGCGGCGCCGGTGTCGGGATCGATGAGCAGTGTTGCGGATAGGAACGGCGGGCGCAGGCGGGAGTCGCCGCCCCGGTGCACGGACAGGCGCACGTCTTCTGGGAGTGCGGCGCGCAGCCCGTCCTCGAATGACACCGTGCGCACCGCTGGGACGAAGGCGCTGCCGCCGCCCTGGAGGTAGGGCGTCACGGCGTTGGGGCCGATCAGCGCGACGCTGCGGATGCCTTCCGGCGCCAGTGGCAGCAGATCTGTCTCGTTGCGGAGCAGCACCATGCCGCGAGCCGCGACCTCACGCAGGAGACGGAACTCCCCCTCCCCGGGCCCCGCCTGCGCGGTGGGCGGCGCGGGGTTCTTCCCGGGGTCGCCGAGCCGGCCGGTGTGCCGGGCCAGGCGCAGCAGCCGCAGCACCTTGTCGTCGATGAGCCGCTCGGCCACCTCGCCCGCGCGCACGGCCGCCACCAGAGGCTCGCCCCACAGAGGGTCGGGTCCGGGCATGACCAGGTCGAGGCCGCCGACAGCGGAGGCCACGGTCGAGCGGGTGGCGGCCCAGTCACTGACCACGGGCCCGGAGAAACCCCACTCCTCCTTCAGCACCCCGCGCAGCAGGTACGCGTTCTCGGTCATCGGTGCCGACTCGGTGCCGTCGTCGACGCCCGAGTAGGCGGCCATCACACTCCAGGGCGCGGCTTCGACGAGGACCTGCTCGAACGGGGCCAGGTAGACCTCACGCAGGGTCCGCTCATCGAGCCGGGAGCGGTAGCGGGTGCGGTCGGTCTCGGAGTCGTTCGCCACGAAGTGCTTCAGGCACGCGCCCACGCCCCGGCTCTGCAGGCCGCGTACGAGGGCCCCGGCGAGGGTGCCGGTGAGCAGCGGATCCTCGGAGAAGTACTCGAAGTGCCGCCCGGCGACCGGGGTGCGTTGGAGATTCACCACCGGGCCAAGGACGACATCGATGCCCTTGCGGCGCGCCTCCGTCGCGAACAGGGCCCCCAGGCGTTCGGCGAGCGCGGTGTCCCAGGCGGCCGCCAGTGCGCTCGGAGCCGGAGCCAGCATGCCGGTGGCGCCGGGGTCCTCACCGGTTCCGCGCACTCCCTGCGGGCCGTCGGACATCGTCACCGCCGACAGTCCGAGGCGGGACTCGGCCGGGAGTCTCCACACGTTGGCACCCGTCAGCAGACGGACCTTCGACTCAAGATCCAGCGTCTGGATGCGGTCGGACAGCTCGGTGTCATCAGGGAGGGCAGGGCGGCTCATACTCGTCCTTCCAGGCCGCAGCGCGGCACGAAGCGGGCGGAACGGCAGCAGGAAAGCACACTTACTAAGTACTTAGTAAGCTCTTGTTCGTAAGTTCTTTTCCGGGTTTGATCGACAGGTGACCACTGATCGACAGACCCGTAGACTCCGCGGGGTGAGCGAGAGCACGCCGAACGGGGAGCGGCAGCCACGCCCCGCCAAGAGCCTCAAAGCCCAGCAGCGACGGCAGGAGATCCTCCGGATCGCCATGGACACCTTCGCCGCCCGCGGCTATAACAACGCCTCCCTGCAGGAGATCGCCGACCGCGCCGGAGTCACGCAGGCCGGCGTGCTGCACTACTTCCGCTCCAAGACGTTGCTGCTCGCCAGCGTCCTGCAGCTGCGCGACGAGACGGACACCGATCAGGACCTGGAGCGCCCTCGCGGCCTGGCCTTCCTGCACCACCTGGTGGACACCATGCGCCGCAACGCCGAACGCGAGGGCATCGTGCGCCTGTACGCCGTGCTGTCGGCGGAGAGCACCACCGAAGGCCACCCCGCCCAGGAGTACTTCCGCGAACGCTACGAGAACCTACGCTCCGACGTCGCCGCCGCGCTGGCGGAGGCGTGCGAACTCGGCGAGGTACGCGCCGACGTCAACATCGACGAAGCAGCCAACGCGATCATCGCCGTCATGGACGGCCTCCAGATCCAGTGGCTGCTCGCCCCCGGCTCCGTCGACATGGCCGCCTCCACCGACCGCGTAATCACCGCACTCCTGGCCGAACTGGCCGACAAACCCGCCTGAAGCAGCGGCTGAAGGCGGAGCAGGCCTGCGAGCCCGGCGAGCGCCGCACCCCCGAAGTCGCTCGCGAGCACGCAGCCCGCGCGGCCGCCGAAGAACGCGCCGAGCGGGCCATGATCCTCGTGCAGGAATCGCGCTTCCCGGTCGCCTAGCACATCGCCCGGCTGCTCGTGGGGCACCGCGACTGTGGACCTGGGCGGCTGGACGGCGTATGCCCAGGCCGGCTCCGTGCGCGACGACCTGGTTCTTGAAACCCTGATCGGCCAGGGCCTTCTCAACTGTGCCGCCGGTGTGCTCGGTGACCTGGTCCAGCTGGGCGATGCCCGCGACGTTGTCGTGCGTGTTCGCGGCGAGGACGATGACGGCGATGACCAGCCCGAGCACGTCGACGGCCAGGCCCCGCTTGCGGCCCGGCACCTTCTTCGCCGGGTCCCGGCCGGTCGTTGAGGCGGGGACCCCGGCGGCCACGTGGACACTCTGCGTGTCCAGCACCACCAGGGTCGGTTCCTCTAATCGACGGGCCCGTTCACGGACTGCGCGGCACTCTGGTGCAGGCGTGGGGGACGGCTATCGCGATGAACAAGGAGACTCGAGCAGGTAGCCCGGCCGACCGGCGCATCCTCTGGTGGAAGGACAGGCCCATTGCCTTCGCCTGCATCCTCCACCCGGCGGCGGATGGACAGCCGCTGGTTGACGGCCTGCTGCTGTATGGCGGTGGGCAATACCAGTTCACGCCCGCTCTGGAGACCCGGGAGCAGACGAGCTGGGACAAGTCCAAGGTGCGCGCCGAGGACCGGGATCCCATGACAGCGGTCCTGCACCTCGATCCCTCAACCGGGTGGCGACGCGCCGACATTGCCTGCCGCACGGTCGTGATCGATGGATTCTTTACCCGGCAGCAGTTCCTCACCGGCTGCCCGCAGCAGCCGGCGCCCTTCGAGAGCCCGCCGCCGTTGGAGTCTTATCCGCGGGCGATGACTTGTTCGACTCAACCGCCGCCCTGCGGGCCCGGGAGTGAGTCGTGCAGGGGCATTCCCGGCTCGCCCGGGGGTTGGTAGGCCCAGGTCTGCACACGGCGCTCCTGGGTCCCGTCAGGGGCCCGGCCATGCCGCTTGCTGTTCCCGTCAGGGGGCTGCCCTCTTGCCGGCCCCGGCCGAGGCCCGGCCCGGGCGCCCGTCTAATCCTGCAGCGGGTGGCGGGGGGCCGGGCGAGCGTGACACGGCGGGCCAGGGATTCCGCCGCCTCAGGGCGGCTTACCGGCTCCCTTCCGGCCGGTGGGGGACGCGAAGCGTGGGGTCGGCGGACCTTCGCTCGGCCTGGGCATCAGTGCCCGATAAGCCGGTGCAGCACGGGGGTGCTCGCCCCGGCGCCGATGAGCCCGGCAAGCGCGGACTCGGCCAGACCGTGGCCGGCGGCGCGAGTGAGGCAGCCGACGAAGGCCCCGATGACCACAGCCGCCAGGAACACGAGGGCAGCGTGGGAACTGAGCAGTGGCCCCGGATCATCGGCAGCCCCGGGCGCGGGAGTGGGCTGCTGGGATGTGGCGTCGATGGGGTCGTGGGCGGTGGTCATGGTCTTTCTTTCGTGTCGGGCACGCGGCTGTCGCGTGCAGCGGTGGAGCGTGGAGCACCGGCAACCCTTGTGTCTGGGGGCTGGCCATGGGACAGCAGCTCGGTTTGTTACCGCTGGGGGAGCGGAGGGGCTTCCGGGGTCGCCGAGGGCGGGGTGCGGCGGCCGGGTGTTAGCCCCGCAAGCCCCGATCGGCCGCAGGGCGCCAGGCCGTGGCCTCGACGTCCTTGGAGCGGGTCGGACGCCTGCTACCGGCGTTCTCCCGCGTTGCTTCCTGTCAGGGGCGGGCTTCTTCGCCTGCTGGAGCGCGACTGTCGTGGGGCGGTTCGGCGCGCGGCGTGGTCTGTGGGCGGGTGGTGCCGGCCCACGCGCTGTACAGGCCGGAGAGGGCAACGCTGATCGTGGCCGGGGAGTTCGCCGAGACACCCTCGAAAGTCTGCTTGGTCAAGGAGATTCCTCTCTTGGAAGACGGGGCTCGAGAAGCGCGAGATGCCTGCGCGACAGGGGGACCGCCTCGTCATGCCGACGACACGGACCGCGCAGACTCGCCTCACCGAACGGTGTGTGGATCCCAACTAGAGCCCTCAGGCGGGGACGTTCTGATTGAACGCGGCCAGGCTAGGACGGCACGCCGCGTTGGGGCCATTGCGAACTGCACTGTCAGTGCACCGCCGTCTTAGCCCGGATCCACCGGTCGGTGATGTTGTTGTGGGCTGTAGTCCGGTGTTGCTGGCTGCCGTTGTGCTGGGTGGGATGAGGGCGTGCGGAACCTGCCGGTCTGCCGGCCTCTCCGGGTTCCTGGTCGTAGGGACGGTGGCAGTGGGGTCAGCCGTGTCGTGGCAGTGCGGTGATGGCCGTGAGGGCGTCGGTGAACGCTGTGGCC
>NZ_JBKFFO010000043.1:0-17625 GCF_046506645.1 Streptomyces sp. 5K101
CTGGCTGGGCGGCTGCCGCCGCTTGCACCGCCGCTACGAACGCAAGCCCGAACACTTCCTGGCCTTCACCGCCATCGCCTGCAGCCTCATCTGCTACCGCAGACTCACCAAATGAGACGACGTCTTAATCCGACCGTCACCGCGACGAGCCGCACACAGGCTGTCCGTACCGTGTTCAACCTGACGGTCGGCGGGAGCCACACGTTCTTCGTGGTTGCCGATGGCCGGTCGGCGCTCGTCCACAACTGTGGTCCGAGGAACTCCAGCAAATGGTTTTCCAGCAGGAGGAAGGCGTACCAGCAGCGCAGGAAGGACCACGAGCGGCTCAGACGCAGGGGCTACCAGTGTGAGCTGCGCGGCCCGTGCAGTAGTGGCGGTCATGCCCATCTGACCTGGCGCAAGAACGGCCGGTGGGGGACGATTCACTACCGCTGGCATGGTCGTGGCCTCGGGAGGCGCGGCTGACCGTATCTCGGTCCTAGGCTGACCAGAACAGTTCGATTGCCCCTTGGATAGGGGATGGCAGGGTCGCAACCATGCGGCCCCGCCATCCTCGGCAAATGGAGTGAGCATGAGTGATATGGCCGCCAAGGCGCGTGTCGCGGACCTTGTGATCGCGTACGCGGCGCTTGTCGATGAGAGCAACGCCTGTGATGCTCTCGACGAAGTAGTGGTGGCGTCGGACAGTTGGACTTCTGCAACGGATCTCATGCGCGCCCGCGGCTACCGCAAGGTTCCCAAACGGGCCACAAGCAGCAAGGTTCCACCAGAAGCAGTCGAGGCAGCCCTCACGACTCCCGGCACGGTGTTCCGGAAGCGCTTCATGGCGGACTCACCGTGGACACCAACTACAAGTTGACAGAACAGCCGCGCCGACCTGGTTCACCCCCTGAGGGAAGCGTGGAAGGTGAGCTGGACACGCGCCGAAGAAACGACAGGAATTGAAGGGTTCATGGCGATTCAAGACTCCCTTGAGAGTCTCATCGGAGCGCTGCGCCACCACGCCGAGGTGATGTCCTCCCCCGAGCTGGCAGGCGACACAGGCATCGAAGCCTTCGAGGCGCTCAGGGCAGCCGCCGTTGCGTACGGCGAGACTGTTCGTGAAGAAACGCACTGGGACAGCCCGTTCGCCGAGCTTGTGGAGTACGAGGAAGATCTTGTAGATCACGGAGAGGATGCCCGGGCAGCCTTCGAAGCCGAGCCTGACGTAGAGCGCTTCGTCGTGTCAGGCGTCTGGACATTCGACGTGACCGACCGGGACGCCTGGACGAGATTTACCACTCAGTATCTGAGGGCCGTTCCGGGTGCACCTCAGCAGCTGAGCGGTGATCCGGCTGAGGCCGCTGCCGCACTGCTGGCGTACGGCGATCTTCTCGCTCCGTTCGTCAACCACGGTATCGTCAACGTAGGTCAAGACTGGACGATTCGTGGCTCAGAAGAAGTCCTGGACGACCTGGAGGACTTGGACGACTGATCGTCGTCGCAAAGGTGACGTGAGATGAAAGCGTCGGGGCGGTCAGGAGTTCCTGGCCGCCCGGACCTGCATTCCGGGCTCTGGTCTGCCAGGTTCAGCAGACAGTGCTGTGCGTACGCCACCGACGAGGAGCAGACCGATCGCGTCACGCAGATGGCGTGAACCAGTTCGGGTGTGCGTACCCGGCGGGTTGTACGGGTCTGGCGCGATGTTGTACGGGGCGTGGGCCGTGTCGGCGCAAGTCCGAGAGCCGTTCAACGAGTGTCAGGCACAGGCACGTTGGCATGTGGGGGACGTGGGCTCATGGCGAACAGCCGCATCAAGAAGCGGGACAAGGACGACGACCGGCCGGTCATCTGGGTCGGCTACGGCAAGCTGCTCAAACTCTTCCGGGAGCGGGCGCACTACACACAACAGGCGCTCGCTGACGCCGTCGGGTACTCGTACGAGCAGGCGGCATCGATCGAGCAGGGCCGCCGCCCCGCGAAGGCCGCGTTCACGGAGGCGGCGGAGCGCGTTCTGGACGCGGGCGGCGCGCTGGCGGTGCTCCAGGACGACGTGGACCGGGCCAAACTGCCCGCGTTCTTCCGGGACTTCGCGCTGATCGAGACGGAGGCCGTGAGCAGGTTCTCGTACGATCCGCTGCTCGTGCCGGGGCTCCTGCAGACGGAGGAGTACGCGCGGGCACTGTTCGCCGGGCACTGCCCGCCCCTGGACGACGAGATCATCGAGCAGCACACGGAGGCGCGTCTCAACCGGCAGAAGCTGCTGACGCGTACGCCGCTCGTCGACCTCTCGTTCGTGATCGAGGATGCGGCGCTGCGCAATCCGATCGGCGGACCGGAGGTGATGCGCGGGCAGCTCCACCGTCTGCTGGAGCTCGGTGCGTTACGCAATGTGGAGATCCAGGTCATGCCGTCCGGCAGGGGGTTCCATCCGGGCCTGAACGGTGCCTTCGTCGTTCTGGAGACCTTGGAGCACCGGCAGGTGGGGTATGTGGAGTCCCAGGAGACCGGTGTCGTCGTGAGTGACCCCGCAAACGTCAGTGCTTTCGGCCTACGGTATGGCAAGCTGCGCTCGCAGGCCCTGAACGCCGAAGAGTCTGCGCGTCTCGTCGAACGGCTGGCAGGAGAGGCATGAGCACCGAGCAGGCTGCACCGGGTCCGGACCGGCTGAAGTGGTTCAAGAGCAGCTACAGCGGGTCCGGCGGTGGCGACTGCGTCGAGGTCGCCGCCTCCCTCGACGCCGTCCACGTACGGGACTCCAAGAACACCGCCCGCCCGGGGCTCCACGTCTCCCGGGCGAGTTGGGCGCGGTTCGTGGCGCAGGCTACGCGCTGAGCGCCGCGTAGCCCGGGCGGATCACCTCGTCGATCAGGCGCCGGCGCTCCGGCAGGGGCAGGAACGCCGCCTCGGCCGCCGCGATCGTGAACTCCTCGAAGACCTCGGGGCCGTAGCCGAACGCCTCCGCCATGTGCACGAACTCCAGGCTCATGTCCGTCCCGGACACCAGGCGGTTGTCGGTGTTCAGGGTGACGCGGAAGCCGAGGCGGCGCAGCAGGTCGATCGGGTGCGTGTCGTACGACTTCGCCGCGCCCGTCTGGAGGTTGGAGGTCGGGCAGACCTCCAGCGCGATGCGGTTGTCGCGCACGTACGAGGCGAGGTGGCCGAGCGTCGCCGTGCCGTCGTCGTGGACCGTGATGTCGTCGGTGATGCGCACGCCGTGGCCGATGCGCTCGGCACCGCAGACCTGCACCGCCTCGTGGATCGACTCGGCGCCGACCGCCTCGCCGGCGTGGATCGTGAAGTGGCAGTTGTGGCGCTTGAGGTGCTGGAAGGCGGGCAGGTGCCGGGCCGGCGGGTTGCCGATCTCGCCGCCCGCGATGTCGAAGCCCGCGACGCCGCGGTCGCGGTGCGCGACGGTCAGCTCGGCTATCTCCAGCGAGCGGTCGGTGTGCCGCATGCCGGTGAGCAGGGCGCGCACCGTGATGCGTCCGCCCGCGCGCCGCTCGCCCTCGCGCAGACCCGCGTTCACCGCGTCCACGACCTCGTCGAGCGTGAGCCCGGCCTCCTGGTGCTGCTCGGGCGCGTACCGCACCTCCGCGTACACGACGCCGTCCGCGGCCAGGTCCTCCGCGCACTCGGCGGCGACGCGCTCCAGTGCCTCACGGGTCTGCATCACGGCGCAGGTGTGGGCGAACGTCTCCAGGTAGCGCTCCAGCGAGCCGGAGTCCGCGGCGTCGCGGAACCAGACGGCGAGGGCTTCCGGGTCCTCGGTGGGCAGGGCCCGGTAGCCGCAGGCGCGGGCCAGCTCGATGATCGTGGCGGGGCGCAGACCGCCGTCGAGGTGGTCGTGGAGGACCACCTTGGGAGCGCGCTGGATGTCAGACAAGTGCATGCATCGGGAGTGTACGGCACGTCCCGCCCACACGGGAGGCGCGTCAGTTCGACTGGAGCACCGGCAGCGAGGGCGCACCCGTCGGCAGCATGTGCTTGGCCGCCAGGAGCGGGATGTCGTCCACCCGCACCACCTGCGTGACCAGCACGGCGGGCGTGTCCGCCGGGCGCCCCAGCTGCTCCCCGCGGCGCCGGCCGAGCAGCGTCGCGCTGATCCCGCTGTGCGCGGTCAGCGGCGTCCCCCGGGAGGCGGCCGCCAGCACCGAGAGCATCGAGCAGGCGGCCTGCGGCGCCGAACGCAGGGCCTCGGCGAAGTCCGGGTGGTGCCGCTGCAGGGTCTCCTCCGCGGCCGCCCACTCCTGGCTGAGCGCCGCCGCCGCACCGTCGCCGGTCAGCAGCGACTCCCAGAAGCGCAGCTCCGCCGCGGCGGGCGCGAGCAGGTGCTGGGTGGTGAAGTCGGTGGGCTCCTCGACGGTCCGCAGCAGTGGCCGCACCCGCAGCGCCTGCCCGGAGCCCAGCAGGTCCTCCAGCGGCTGGATGTGCTCGTAACCACGCCGGGGCGGGCTGTCGTTGACCGTACGGCCCACACCCCTGCGCACCGAGAGCAGGCCGTCCTCCTGGAGCAGCAGCAGCGCCTCGCGCAGCGCCGGCCGGCTCACGCCCAGCTCGGTGGCGAGGCGCGGCTCCGAGGGGAGGGTGGACCCCGGCGGATAGGTGCCGTCGTGGATGGCGTCCGCGATCCGCTCGTACAGCACCACGACCGGTCTCCGCTGCTGCCCGCTGACTGCCACTGGCCCTCCTCGGCTCACTTGTCAGCAAGTTATGCGAGTGCCTGCCCCGCGGGCAACGGCCCATCTCGGCCGATGCGCCCTGTTTGTGCGTCGCGTCACGTAGGGCTTGACGTTCTACGCACGTAGATCTCACCCTGTGGAGGCGCGACTTGTCTGACAAGATCCGCGTGCATCTCCCTCGAGGCATGACATCCACAGGCAAAGGGGCCGACATGTCGACCACGCTCGGCCGGACGCGTTCCGGGTCCGCATCCGCTCTCGCGGGCCGGGGCCCGATGCTGCTGGCCATGGTCCTGGCCGTGCTCGGCTACCAGATCAACGCGACCATGCTCAGCCCCGCACTGCCCGATGTGATCGAGCGTCTCGGCACCACCACGGCGGCTGCCGGCCTCTCCCAGACGCTGTTCTTCCTCATGGCCGCCATCGGCCAGGTCACCCTGGCGCGTCTGAGCGACCAGCGCGGACGCAAGCCCATGATGATCGTCTGCGCGTTCGTGCTCATCGCGGGCAACCTGATGTGCGTCGTCGCCCCGAACATCGAGATCTTCATCGCGGGACGCATCCTGCAGGGTGTCTCCGCCGCGATGTTCACGCTCGCCTTCCTCACCCTGAACCAGGTGCTGACTCCGGCCGGCTTCGGCAGGGCCGCGGGCATCATCACCGCCGTCAACGGCGGACTCGCCGGTGTCGACGCCGTCGCCGGCGGCCAGATCGCCGACACGATCGGCTTCCGCGGCATCTTCGTGTGCTCCACGCTCATCGCCGTCGCCGGGCTGATCGGTGTCCGCCGGTACGTCCCCGACGTGCCGCCGACCGCGGCGGACGCCCCCTTCGACACCCGCGGCATCACCGCCCTGTCGATCGGCCTCACCGGTGTGCTCGTCGGCCTCGCCCAGGGCGCGGCCTGGGGCTGGACCTCCCCGCTCACCCTCGCGTTCCTGCTCGGCGGGCTGCTGGCCCTCGTCCTCTTCGTCGTCTCGCAGAAGTCCGCGGCCAACCCGGTCATCGACATCGACGTGCTCGCCTCCCGCCGCGCATGGCCGCTGCTGATCACCACGATCTGCACCCTCGGCGGCGCGTTCGGCGCGATCGCGCTCACCATCCCGCTGTTCTCGCAGGACGCCCGGGTCGGCCTCGGCCTGTCCGCCGTTGCCGCGGCCTTCCTCTTCCTCACCCCCATCCAGCTCATCGGCGTGATCTCCGCGCCCCTCACCGGGCGGCTGGGACCGAAGCTGGGCTGGCGCCGGATCGTGGTGACCGGCGCGGTCGCCAATTTCGTGATCTTCGTCTTCGCCACGCTCTTCCTGCACCACGAGTGGATCCTCGTGGCCTCGCTCGCCGCGCTCGGCGTGACGTACGGCGGCTTCATGCTGACCGGCCTCAACGGCCTCGCCGTCACGACCGCGCCCAAGGACAAGCCGGGCTCGCTCTCCGGGCTGAACGGAGCCTGCTTCGGCATCGGCGCCTCGCTCGGCATCGCGCTGGCGTCCACCATGATCACGGCGGGCAGCGACGCCCACGGGCCCACCGCGGCGGGCTACCAGCACGCCATGTACGCGGCGCTGGCGCTCCTCGGCGTCGGCGTCGTCACCTCGCTGCTGATCCAACGGCCCGACCCGGCCGCCACCGAGTCCGCCGAGGAGCCCCGGCTCGTGCTGACCCACCACTGATCCGGGCGCTCCGGGGCGGAACCGGGCTGCGCCCGTGCTGGTCGGACGGGCCCGGTGCTCCGCCCCGTGCTCGTCGGACGGGTCCGGTGTTGCGCCCCGGATGCGTCGGACAGCCCGGTGCTGCGCCCCGCACTCCTCGGACGGACCAAGCCCTCCGCCCCGCGTCCGTACGGCCCGGTCGACGTCCCACCGGCCCCCGGTGGACACCCGCCACCGGGCGCGGGACGGCGCCCCGCTAGGGTGGCCCGATGCCCGCTCCCGTACCCGGCACCGTGACCGGCGCCCGGATCGTCCTGCGCCCCTTCACCCATGACGACGGCGCGGAGTTCACCGCACACGCCCGGCAGAGCACCGGGCTGCACCGGCCCTGGCTCTTCCCGCCGCTCACCGCCGCCGCCTACGCCGCCTACGCCGGGCGGCTCATCGACGATCCGGCCCGGGCCGGTTTCCTCGTCTGTGCACGTGACACCGGCGGCATCGCGGGGTTCATCAACATCAACAACATCGTCGAGGGCGCGTTCCTCAGCGGCGCGCTCGGCTACGGGGCCTTCGCCCACGCCGCCGGCCGCGGGCTCATGGGAGAAGCGCTGCGTCTGCTCGTCGCCCACGCCTTCGGCGCGCTCGGGCTGCACCGCCTGGAGGCCAACATCCAGCCGGGCAACACCGCCTCCATCGGCCTCGTACGGTCGGCCGGTTTCCGGCTGGAGGGCTACTCGCCCGACTTCCTCCACATCGACGGCGCCTGGCGCGACCACGAACGCTGGGCGATCACCCGCGAGATGACCGCGCCCGCCGGCCGTTGATCTCCGGTCCGTCAGGCCGCCTTGCGGTCCACGTACTCGAAGACGGACCCGTCCGGATGGACGGCGATCAGGTTGCGCCCCACCGGGGTCGGCACCGGGCCGGCCACGACCCGGGCGCCGCCCGCGGTGAGCGTCTCGTACGCCTCGTCCACGTCCTTCACGGCGATCGTCGCCGCCACCTTGCGCAGCACGTCGAGCTCCGACTCCGGGCCGCTCATCAGCAGGAAGCAGCCGATCGCCGCGACCCGCACGCCGCCCCGTTCGAAACGCAGCGGCGGCGCGCCCGTGAGCCGCTCGTAGAAGGCGACCGACGCCTCCAGGTCGTCGACGCAGATACGGAGGGTGGTTCCGAGGATCTCCATGCAGGGGAGGGTAGTTGGCACCGGAGGTCCCTGTCAGGGGCCCCGCGAGACGCTCAGACCCGGCACAGGATCTCGCCGTGCGGGACCATGAACCAGGCGTCGTCCTCCGCGCCCCAGGCGCGCCAGGCGTCCGCGATCGCGGCGAGCTGCCCGGCGCCGGCGTGGCCGCCCTCCACCGCGATCCGCGCGTACACCGAGGCGGTCGTGCGGTCCGCCCACAGCCCGCTCCACCACGCCCGCTCCTCGGGTGTGGCGAAACACCAGGTGGCCGCGGTCGCCGTGATGTCGGTGAAGCCCGCGGCGCGGGCCCAGGACTTGAGCCTGCGGCCGGCGTCGGGCTCGCCGCCGTTGGCGCGCGCCACGCGGGAGTACAGCTCCTGCCACTCGGTCAGTACGGGCAGTTCGGGGAACCAGGTGAAGGCCCCGTAGTCGCTGTCGCGTGCCGCGACGACCCCGCCCGGGCGGCACACCCGGCGCATCTCCCGCAGCGCCTGCACGGGATCGCCCACGTGCTGCAGCACCTGGTGGGCGTGGACGACGTCGAAGGAGTCGTCGGGGAAGTCGAGGTCGTGGACGTCGGCGACCGTGAAGCGGACGTTGTCGAGACCGCGTCCGTCGGCGTGCGCGTGGGCCTGCGCCAGCACGTCCTCCGCGGCGTCCACCGCGGTCACCTGCCCCGGCGCGACGAGCGCGGCGAAGTCGGCTGTGATCGTGCCCGGTCCGCAGCCGACGTCCAACACGTCCAGACCCGGCCGGAGTTCGCCGAAAAGGTACGCCGCGGAGTTCTCGGCGGTCCGCCAGGTGTGCGAGCGCAGCACGGACTCGTGGTGCCCGTGCGTGTAGACGGCGGTCTCCTTCGGCATGGCCGGTCTCCTTCGCTGAGGTGGGCACTCACCGTATCGCGCGTCCTGGATAGCGAGATACGCATCTTGAATGCTGGACAGCAGTGCATGGAGCGTCCGGCCGGACAACGGCCCCTCCGGAGGCGACAATCGGCGGATGACGCAGACCTGGAACCCGACCGCACCCGGCGTGCTCCGGCTCCCCTCCGGCAGGCTCGTCCGGGGCCGCGGCCTGCGCCGCCCGCTGCCCGAAGGGCAGCAGCCGCAGTTCGCCGTGTACCTGCTCGGCAAGCAGCCGCCGCACGCCGACTGGGAGGCGCGCTGGCTGCGCCGGCCGGACTTCCGCCTCCCCGCGGACCGGGACCAGGCGCGTGGACTGCTGCGCGAGGCCTGGGACCGGGCGGCGGCCGAGCGTGTCGAGATCGCGTGCGCAGGCGGCCGCGGCCGGACCGGAACCGCCCTGGCCTGCCCGGCCGTTCTCGACGGCGTCCCGGCCGGCGAGGCCGTGGCGTACGTCCGTGCCCACTACGACCGGCACGCCGTGGAGACGCCGTGGCAGCGGCGCTACGCCGAGCGCTTCGCGGATGCCGCGAGAAGCTGGACAGCAGGGCCCCGGCGACCAGCACCCCCGTGGCCGGCCGCCGAAGCGCGCTCTGCCATGGTGCGGGACGGGCGGGGGGTACGTCGATCCGATTTCCCGGGGCGGCAGACGCCCTCGTCCGGAACGCGAGGTGCTCCGGGCGTGGCCGTCCGCCGGGGTCATGGGGTCCGTCCCTGTCGCCCAGCAGGTCGCTGACCGCGCGCAGGTCATCTCCGTACTCAGGAGATACGTGCCTGCCTCACGGTCGGCATCCGCGCAGCCGGCGGGGCGCTGTTTTCGGCTGCGGGCCCTATCCGTCCCGGGCAATTCCCACGTGAATTTGCCAGAACTCCCCCCAAGGGTCGCCACGTTACGTAACCTCGCCGTCACCGGCGCGCACCCGTGCGGGCCGGGCCGTACCGAGGCGGGGGAGGGAGTTCCGCGTGCCCGGAATCGACGAGTGTCTGCTGCAGGCGATGGTGGTGCCCGGGGCACGGGGAGCGGCCATCGTGGACTGGACCAGCGGCCTCGCCCTCGGCGCCGTGGGGGAGACGCCCGGCGGTGACGTGGAGACGACAGCGGCGGAGACCGCGGAACTGGCCCGCATCGCCGCCGAATACCCGTCGTTCGCGCCTGCCGGCACCGCCCCCGGGGCCTTGGCGGACACGGGTGCCAAGGGGTTACCCGTCGAGGACGTCATCGTCACCACGCGCGCCGGCTACCACCTGATGCGCTTCGTGGAGACCACGTTCGACAGCAGTGTGTTCCTGCATCTCTGGCTCGACCGGGAGACCGGCAATCTGGCCCTGGCCAGACTGCGCATGGCCGACATGGCCGAGCGGCTGGTGCTCGGATGACCTCCGCCGCCAGTGCCGTTTCCCCGATGCTCGCCCGGCTCGCCGAGGAGCGGGCCACCGGCGTCCTCGTACGCGACCACGGCGCGCTCTATCTGGCGGACGGTCAGGTCGTGCACGCCGAGAGCCCGGCCGCGCCCGGCATCGACGTCCTGCTCACCGCGAGCGGACGCCTCGCGCGCACCGGCTGGGAGGAGGCCGTCGCCCGGGCGGGCGCCCGCCGCGAGGTGGCGCGGTTCCTCGTCGACAGCGGTCAGCTGGCCGACGGCGAACTGGAGATCTGCCACCTCGGCGCCCTCCACGACGCCGCGTTCTTCGCCCTGGCGCCGGCCGGCGGCCCCACCCGTTTCCGCTACGGCGTCGCACACTGGATCGGCAGCATCCGCCCCGTGCCAGCGGCCGACGTCGCCCGCGAGGCCCGCAGGCGGCGCGGACTGCTCGACAGGGTGTGGCCCTACGCCGAGGTGGACACCGCTCCGCTGCGCCCCGGCCCCGCCCACGCGGCGGTACCCCGCCGGCAGCGGGAGCTGCTGGCGATGGCCGACGGGGTGCGCACCCCGTCGGCCATCGCCCGGGCACTCGGCCGGCCGGCCTTCAACACGCTGGTCGAGGTGCGGCGGATGGCCGCCGCAGGACTCGTCGAGACACCGTCCGAGCCGGTGGCGGACGCCGGCGACCCGCTGCCCGGCTGGGTCTCCCAGTTCCCCGCCGATCCGGACATCGCCCTGTTACGCCGGCTCCGCGACGCACTGGAGGCAAGCCTGTGAATCACCGCCGCCCGATCCACCGGGCCCGGCGTGTCCCGTCATGAGGCGCGCGCTGCGGCTGCGCGCCGAGAGGAGACAGCTCATGACGGCCGAGGCCGATGTGCTCGGCGAAATCAGACGGCTGCGCGCCAGGGTCCCGCAGCTGACCGGCGCGCTCGCGGCGAGCGCCGACGGCCTCGTGCTGGCGTCGGACACCGCCGAGGCGGAGGGGGTGGCCGCCCTCACCGCCGCGGCGCTCGGCGTCGCGCTGCGCCTGACGGAGGCGACCGGTCAGGGCGGCTTCAAGGAGCTGCTCGTCCGCGGCGAGACGGGATACGTCGCCACCTACGCGGCCGGTTCGTCGGCCGTGCTCACCGTACTGGCCGAGCCGCGTATCAACGTGGGCCGGCTCCATCTCGAGGCCCGTCGTGCCGGCGCCCGTATCGGGGAGCTCGTCGACGGAGCACTCGAACGGACCCAGGACGCCTGACCGATGGCCGCCACCCCCTCGAAACCACCCGCACGCACATCCAGCAGAACCCGGAACAGACGGAAGGAAAGTGCGCCTGTCATGGCCAACACCGAAACCGCGCTCAAGGAAGCCCTCACCATCGAGGGAGCCATCGGCGCCGCGCTCGTCGACTACACCAGCGGTATGGCGCTGGGCACCATCGGCGGCGGCAAGGACCTCGACCTGAACGTCGCCGCCGCCGGCAACACCGATGTGGTGCGCGCCAAGGTGCGCACGATGGAACACCTGGGGCTGAAGGAGGAGATCGAGGACATCCTGATCACCCTCGACAGCCAGTACCACCTGATCCGGCTCCTGAAGAGCCGCGGGTCCACCGGGCTTTTCCTGTACCTCGCGCTCGACAAGGAGCGCGCCAACCTGGCGATGGCCCGGCACCAGCTGCGGAGGATCGAGTCCGCGCTGGAGGTCTGAGCCGCCCGGTCGCCGGCGCCGCGTCCCGCCGGGCGCGGCGTCACCCGCCCGCTCCGGCCACCGACGACGCACGCGGTCCCGGCGAGCGGGTCGTGGTTGCGCGCCTGGTCAACAGGGCCCCAGCCGCCGCACCGGGACCCGGTTGGTCGCAGTCCACCTGCTCCGGTCGCGGTCGAGTCCGTCGTACCCGACGCTCTCGCGGCCGCCCGCCGACGGGCGGTCGGACACGAAGGCGAGGGCAGCGCGGACCTCCGCCGCGCAGGGACCAGGTTGCCGGCCGGGCCCCCGGTCAGCGCGTCCATGGCCCGGCCGATCGCATCGGTGTTGCGCCGGACGGGGAACGCACGACTGCACCCCCTGCAGGCCCTCAGAGCAACTCCTGCGGCCGGTAGACCGTCAGCGCGTCCACCAGTTTGTCCACCGTCAACTCGGTCGGCGCCGGGGCCACTTCGCCGTCGTACGCCAGCGGTGTGCCCGGTGCGAGACCGCTGACGCGCACCTGGCGCAGCCGGCGGGCCGCGTGCACCGGCGACCGCTTCAGCCTGCCCACCAGCGCGGCACCCAGCAGCCGCCAGCCCGGGGCGCGTCCGCCGTGCACCACCCGGACGTCGAGCAGACCGTCCGCCAGATCGGCGCGGTGACCGGGTGTCGGGCCGACGCCCCGGTACACCCCGTTGCCGGCGAACAGCAGCCACATCGGACGGCGCCGGCCCTGCACCTCGGCCTCCAGCGGATGCTCGCCCCGCAGCACCCGGATCGCCGCCAGTACGCCGGCCGGCCAGACGCCGATCCGGGGCGACCAGCGCCCCCGGACCCGCACCAGCTCCGGATACACCCCCAGGCTGAACGTGTTGAGGAAGTAGCCAGGGGCCGCGCTGCCGCCCGGCCCGGGAGTGAAGCGCCCGAGGTCCACTCCGACGGCGTCCCCGGCCTCGACCGCACGGCAGGTGTCGCGGACGGACTCGATGCCCAGGTCGTAGGCGAAGTGGTTGAGCGTGCCACCGGGGAAGACCGCGAGCGGGACGCCGGTCTCGGCGGCCACGGCGGCCGCCCGGTTGACCGTGCCGTCGCCGCCGACGATTCCCAGGACCCGGGCACGGCCCGTGGCCTTGACTAGCTGGGCCGCCAGCTCGTCCGGGGCGCACTCCACGACCTCGGCGAGCGGCAGTGCGCCCTGCACCTCCGTGGCGCAGTCCGCCGATCCGGACTCGCGGTTGACGACGACCACCAGGCCGTCACCGCCCGGCAGCACGGGCGCCTCCGCCTTGGGGCGGGCCGGCGGGGGCAGCTGGGACCGCGTCGGCACGAGGCCGCGCATTGCGAACGCGGCGCCCGCGCCGAGCGCCGCGCCCATCAGCACGTCGCTCGGATAGTGCACGCCCGTGTAGACACGGGAGAACGCGACGGAAGCGGCGACCGGCGCGACGGCGGCGCCCCAGCCCCTGGACTCCAGGGCGACGCCGGTCGCGAAGGCCGCGGCCGACGCGGAGTGCCCGGAGGGGAAGGACGTGGTGAACGGATGCCGTTTCAGCTGCCGTATCACCGGCACCGCGTCCAGCAAGGGCCGGTTCCTGCGGACGGAGCGCTTGGCGACGGTGTTGATGAGCGCCGAGGCGACCGCGAGGGAGGCGACGCCCCGCACCGCCGCGCGCCGCGACCGTGCCCCGCGTCCGGCCAGGGCGATCCCGGCGGCCGTCCCGAACCAGAGCAGCCCGTGGTCGGCGCTCCTGCTGAGCCGTGGCAGGACCGGCTCCGCGCCCGGCCAGGCGCGGTCGGCGACGGCACGGTGCAGCTGCCGGTCCCAGGTACCGAGGAGCGCGGCGATCCGCCGGCGGAGGCGCATGGTTTCCTGTGCGTCGACTTCTGGCATGCCACGCGGATACCCCGGGGCTGCTCGCCCCACGCCGCGCCCGACCCGTCCGGCACCACGTGCCGGTGACGGCGGGCGTGGCCGACGACCGCGTCGCGGTCGTCCGCGTGCGGCATCAGCCGAACGTGGTGGGGCGCGGCCGACCCCGTCGCCGACGCCCCCACGCCGCGCCCGACCCGCTCGGCACCACGTGCCGGTGACGGCGGGCGTGGCCGACGACCGCGTCGCGGTCGTCCGCGTGCGGCATCAGCCGAACGTGGTGGGGCGCGGCCGACCCCGTCGCCGACGCCCCCACGTCGCGGCAGTCCGCGCGGCGGCATCGGCCAAGCCGAGGCGGGGCGTGGCCGATCCGTCGCCCGAGCCGCGGCCCACGACCCCGCCGCGATCCTCCGCGCGGCGGCATCGGCCAAAGCGTGGCGGCTCGGCCGAACGCGCGGCGGCTTCGGCCGAGCCGTGGCGTGCCCCGGCAACCCCGTCGCCCGAGCCCCGGCCGACCCCGTTGCCCACGCCCCGGCCGACGCCTCCGTCGCGGTCGTCCGCGCGGCGGCGGCGGCCAAACCTTCGTATAAAGGGCTGGGAGGCCGGGCAGGCGTCCCACGTCTGCAGAGCGGCGGCCGGGCACGCGCCCGGCGCCGGTGAGCACGAAGGGCGGAGGTGGCGGGATGCAGGGCACGGCGTCCGAGGGACGCGGCCCCGTCCGGTACGGGCCGCACGCACCCGAGACCGGGCTGCCGGTGCCGCAGGGACCCGCCGCGGTCCTGGCCGGTGCCGCGGACGTCGCCCCCGGCGAGCCGCCCGGCGGCGGCCCCGCACTCCGCGAGGCCGCCTGCCGGTACTGGCAGCGGCGCGGCCTGCCGAGCGGTCCCGCCGAGGTCGTCGCCGCCTCCGGCGCACAGCCCCTGCTGTTCGCCCTGTTGGGCGCGTACGACGGCGATGTGCTCATGCCCCGCCCCTGCCCGGCCTGGTGGACCCCGCAGGCACGGCTGCTGGGCCGCCCGGCCTACCACGTGCCGACGCCGGCCGAGTGCGGCGGCGTGCCGGACCCGTTCGCCCTGCTGGAGACCGTACGGCGGGTGCGCAGCGAGGGCGGCAGGCCGCGGCTGCTCCTGCTGTGCGTCCCCGACGATCCGACCGCCACCGTCGCCCCGCCGGAGACCGTGCGCGAGGCCTGCGAGGCCGCGGTCGGCGAGGGGCTGCACATCATCAGCGACGAGACGTGGCGCGACACGCTCCACCGGCCGCGGGACACCGTCCTGGTCAGCCCGGCGGAGATGTGCCCCGGCGACGTCACGGTCATCAGCGATCTCGCGGGCGCCCTCACACCCCAGTCCTGGCCGGTCGCGATCGCCCGCTTCCCGCCGGGTGCGCAGGGCGCCGCCCGGCGGGCCCGCACCCTGGACTTCCTCACCGCGCTGGGCGCCGCCGTTCCCGCGCCCCTCTCGGCCGCCGCGGCCCACGTGCTGGACGAACCGCCCGAGGTGGCAGAACGCGCGGTCCGCGCCGCCGCCCTGCACGCGCAGGTCGCCGCGGCCGTCCACCGCGCCGTGCTCGTGGCCGGCGCCGTCTCCCGCCCCCCGCAGGCGGGCCGCCATCTCTACGCGGACCTCGCCCCGTTGCGCGGCCGGCTCGCCGAACGCGGCGTCGGCGACTCCATGGAACTGGAGGAGTACCTCAGCGGCCGCCTCCACACGTCCGTCCCCGGCGGGCACCGCTTCGGCGACGAGCTGGGCGCGCTGCGGGTGCGGCTGTCCACCGGACCGCTGCTCGGCACGACCACAGACGAACAGCTGGCCGCCCTCGCTTCACCCACCCCACTGGAACTGCCCCATGTCGAACGGGCACTGAGCAACCTCGGATCGGCCTTCGACGAGCTGCGCTGACGCGTTGACGGGAGACCAGGATGACGGAGCAGGCAGAACAGACCGGACCCGCACAGCACCCGGTGGACACGCGGCCGGGCCGTACGGCGCCCCCGCCCCGTACGACCCGCCCCCTCGGCGAGGTCCGCACCTGGCCGAGATCCTTCGCCGCCCGGCTGACCGCCCCTCTCCCGGGCGTCCGGGCGCTCGCCAGGCTCGCCCGGGAGGGTGCGGTACGCCCCGGCCCGGCCGGGCTGCGGGACATCCCGATGCTGCCCTTCGCACCGGGCCCGCTGCCGGAGGCGGGCGCCACCACCGTCGCCGTCACCTGGGCCGGACACGCCAGCTGGGTGCTGCGCATCGGAGGGCTGACCGTCCTCACCGACCCCGTCTGGTCCCGGCGCATCCTCGGCACCCCGGCGCGCATCACTCCGGTGGGCGTGCGCTGGGAGGACCTGCCGCCCGTGGACGCGGTCGTCATCAGCCACAACCACTTCGACCACCTCGACGCGCCCACGGTGCGGCGGCTGCCGCGCCGCACCCCGCTCTTCGTGCCCGCGGGTCTCGGCCGCTGGTTCCGGCGGCGCCGCTTCAGTCACGTCACCGAACTCGACTGGTGGGAGGGCGCCGAACTCGACGGCGTGCGCTTCGACTTCGTACCGGCCCACCACTGGTCCAAACGCACCCTCCTCGACACCTGCCGCTCGCTGTGGGGCGGCTGGGTGCTCACCGACGGCCCCGGCCGCTCGGTGTACTTCGCGGGCGACACCGGCTACGGGCACTGGTTCCGGGAGATCGGCCGCCGCCATGCGGGCATCGACCTGGCGCTGCTGCCCATCGGGGCGTACGCCCCCCGCTGGTGGCTCAGCGATGTGCACACCGACCCGGAGGAGGCCGTGCGCGCCTTCGAGGATCTCGGCGCGCGGAACATGGCGCCGATGCACTGGGCGACGTTCGTGCTCTCCGCCGAGCCCGTGCTGGAACCGCGGGAGCGGCTGCTGGCGGCCTGGGAGCGCACGGGCCGCCCACGCGACGAACTGTGGGACCTGCCGGTGGGCGGTTCGCGGGTGCTGAGGGTGTGACGCATCACCGCCCAGGTGTACTGGACGCGGTTCGCGGCTCGGCTGAGTCGCCGCCGCGGCCGCTCGCCACACTGTCCGTCCCATCCGCCGGCGGGTCCGAAGGGACCGCCGGCGGATGCCATCGCCTCGCAGGAGTACCGCGGGCGACGCTCTGCCGCAACTACCCACACGTCAAGGCCGGGTTCGAGCGTCGGCGCCAAGCGGCCCAGGGAGCCGGACAGCAGCCCGACCACGCGCCCGGCGGCGTCGGTCCGAACACTTCCTCGATAGGTTGGAGTTGAGATCCGAGTGATGAGGAGGGTGCGTGCGATTCGCGCTGGACGCACTGTTCGCTGACGTGCCCGCGGAGCATGTCGCTGAAGCTCGTGACTTCTACAAGTCGAGGGCGGCAGGCCGTGGCCCCAGCACCTGGGAGGAGCTCAAGGAGGCCCGAGCGAAGAGGTCTGCTCCTCATGCCGCCGATCCGCCTGCGTCGAAGAGACGATCGAAGTCGGGCAGGCGCGCGTCCCTGTCAGGATCTTCACTCCTGTCGACGGTCCGCCGCGGGGCGTCTACCTGGACATACACGGCGGCGGCTTCTACATGGACTGCGCGGCGCGAGGAGACAGACGCAACCGCGAACTCGCAGACGCCCTGCACGTCGCCGTTGTCAGCGTCGACTACCGGCTGGCCCCTGAGCACCCCTGGCCGGCGGCACCCGACGACTGCGAAGCGGCGGCGTTCTGGCTCGTCGAAGAAGCCGAAGCCCGCTTCGGAACCTCCCGACTTGCGATGGGCGGGAATTCCGCGGGAGCCACACTCGCCCTGGCGACCCTGCTCCGGCTGAGAGACAAAGGTGCCGTCGGCCGATTCACCGGCGCTGCGCTCCAGTTCGGCACTTACGACTTGAGCGCGCGAACCCCGGCCGGTCGCCGCATCGCGGACGAATACTTCATCCAGGCGTACGCCGGCCATGTGGAAGACCGCACTGTTCCCGACATCTCTCCCCTCTACGGCGTTCTTCGCGGGCTTCCCCCAACGCTGCTGATCGTCGGAAGCGCAGACGTGCTGTTGGAAGACAACCTGGCCCTGGCAGGTCGGTTGTCAGCGGCCGGCAATGACGTCGAGCTCCGGGTCTACCCCGAGTCACCCCACGGCTTCACGGGCCACCCCACGGCAATGGCCAGGACGGCGCTCAACGGCGTCGACTCCTGGCTGCGCGACCGGATTACGCAATCGCTCATGCCCTAGTGTGATGCGCCCGAAATCCTGAGGGTTACTTGGTACCTTCTTTTCATGGCGCATCGAGGCCCTGCTGCTGTGGAGATCGTTCTTTCCGAGGACGAACGTGTCGAGCTTGGGCGCCGGGTGGGG
>NZ_JBKFFO010000044.1:0-17036 GCF_046506645.1 Streptomyces sp. 5K101
CCTTCACCTGGATGAAGACCGCCGACGAGATCCTCAACTCGCTCGCCGGCTACCTCGCCAAGGTCAGGACCACCACCGACACAGCCAAGCAGGAATAACCCTCAGGATTTCGGGCGCATCACACTAGCGGTGCAGAGCGGCGATTGCGTCCAGATCATGGAGGGCCGCGCGGCCGGTGCGAGGGCGAGGCCGACGCGCAGGGCCACCACGGCGGGCGCCAGCAGCGCGAGCAGGGCGTACTCCAGTACCGGCTCAGCCGCGGGCAGCGCCACGTCGGCCAGCGACCACAGCAGCACCCCCGTGAGGGCCAGTTCGCCCAGCAGCGCCCCGCGGCCGGCCTGAACCACCGCGGCCCGTCCCGCCTGGCGCCGCGCTCGCCGCCACAGCTGCCCCGCCTCGACGGGCCGAACATGGGTGACGGCCAGGGAGTGCGCCGTGTGCAGCACGCCGAACGCGAACGCGGCAAGGCCCAGCAGTACAGGCAGGGTGCCGGCCGCGACCAGCAACAGCACCTCGGTGTCCGGCACGTACGTGTCCTCCTGCCGCCTGGCCAGCTCGGCGCCCCCCCTGCATCTCGACGAACGGGGGCCGGACAGCGGCGAAGGCCGGCAACAGCACGCCGGTTCCGGGCCAGCGTGGCCCAGGCAGTGCCGTGGAGTGTCAACCTGTAGGCGAAGCAGAAACGTTGGGCGAAGGTGCGCAGTTCCCCAAGGGCTCCGGGGTCCGGTGGTGTGGCTTCCCCGGTGCGAGCCGGTTCCCCGTGATCCCCGTCATCTCGGTGCCTCCCTGGCGTCTCTGGTGCGGGCGGCCACTATCCCGCGACCGGCCGCGCGGCTCAAAGGCTCGGTCGGCACCGGTGGCCCCATGCTCCCTCGTGAGGACGGCGGGGAGCAACGGCCGCCCCAGTCCACGTCGCTCAGCGGCGGCGGCCGCGTCGCAGGAGGTTACGCAGAAGTCCGCGCCTCTGGCGCGGCAAGGGAAGGACTCCCCGGGCCGGGGGTGCCACCTCTGCCGAGTGGCCTTTCGGGCATGGGATGCCTGAGTCCGGCGATCTCCGGCCCCCAGTGGGCCCGCTCAGTGGTGTCGCCTGGGCGGAGAGAGACGTCGAAGGGCTGGAGCGGGTCACGTACCTCACGTTTTGCGTCGCCGTTTGAGCAACCGGCGCGCGGTGATCCGTTGAACCCGGTAACCGGCGCCCCACCGTTGAGCCGGCGAGTGAGCGAGGTTCGCACATGACCAGGACCCTTCCGCACAGCGCCCGGCGCCGCCACGTGACCGCTGGCCGCCTCCCGGCAGGCCGACCCAGCCGAGCTCCCTCTCAGCACATCGCGCACTGATCGGTCGATCCCATGGACTATTGCGTTCCTTGCCGCCGTCCTCGCAACGGCACCCTGACGTGCCCGGAGTGCGGGGCGTACGACTATGGCATGGCACTGCCGGGCGAGTCGGGTGACGGCGCTCCGGTGGACGACAAGGCGGCGATGGAGGTCCTCTTCGGCGCCGGACCGGACCCCGTCGACACATCCTCGCCTTCCTCGGCGATCCCCGCTCCCCGGAAACGGGCTGCCGAGACCGCGACCGCCTCGGCCTCGACTCCACCGGCCGAGGGGTCCGAGGCCCGGCGTCGTCACGGCGCGCCGCGCTGGAAGAAGTACGGAGCCCGGACACTTGCCGCGGCCGCGTTCACCGTGCTGGGCGGCCTCGCCGTCGGCGCGGTGCTTCCCGAGCCGGCGGCCGGGCCCCAATCCGCGGACGTCCCCGACGCCACCCCGGGGCCGGAACAGGCATCCTCCGAGGCACCCCAGGGGCGCGCCGCCGCACCGCCACAGGCTTCACGCCCACCGGAACGTGCGGCCACACACCCCGCCAGAGGAACCGGCCGGGACCGCGACAGCGAGGTGATCCGACCCCCACGCGCGACGGACACACAGCCGGAATCACCGCCTCCCCCGGCTCCTCCCGCCGTCACAGCTCCGCCGTCCGCGAAGCCCACCCCGGCCCCCCGCCCGCCCAGCGGCCGCCCCAGCCCCTCGCCCACCCCGACGGCACCGCCCACCCCCGCCCCGACCCCCACACCGAGCCCGAGCCCGAGCGGCACCACCGGCACCCCACCCACGGCCGATCCCACGCCGAGCCCCGCGGTAAGGCCGCTGGCCGATGCGCTGCGCGGTGGTACAGGCCTGCTGTTGCCTGGCTGGTAACGGGCCGAAGCGCTCTCGCGCTGCGCTGCGTGCGCCGCCAGTCCATCACCCGGTCCACGGCCAACGCCTGACGAGTCAGCACCGGCCGAAGGCGCCGGGAGGCTGCTCCGGCCCCCTTGCGGTGGGGGAGTGGCCCCCCGCCGCGCCGAAAACGCACCCGAGAAAGGCACCCGTGATGAGCGCGCACACCGCCGAGACCATCAGCCAGTCCGTCAGCGTCGTGACCCTGTCGGCCCGTATCGCCGAGTCGGGCAGCATCACGCACGTGCCCGAGATTGTCCGTCCTGTGGGCTCGGGCGGCGCACTACGCCGAGCGGAACAGCTGTGGGAGCTGGTGGCAGAGGCCCGGGTGAACCGGGAAGTCGCCCCATTGCTCGCCGAGATCGCGACGGCCGAGCCTCCGGCCGACGTCACGCACCTGTACGCGTCCGTGGAGAGCCGGCGGCGCACGGCGGTCGCGGAGACACGACGGACCGCCGGCGAGGCAGCGTATGAGCGCGTGGTGGGGGAGATGCACCGGGCCTCGCCAAGAGATGCCGGCTTCCCTCGGCCTGCCCGCCCACGGCATCGAGGGCTTCAGGCGCACCCACGAGCAGGCCCAGGCCGCCAAAGCCGTCGGTCTCGCCTGCATCGGCCGCACCCCCGCCGCAGTGAGCTTCGGCGACCAGGGGGTGGCCATCGTCTCCCTGCTGGCCAAGGACATGGACACCACCCGTCAGTGGAGGCGTGACGTCATCGGCCCCCTCGCCCGCAATGACGACAACACCGCCGAACTCCGCCGCACACTCCACGCCGTCCAGCAGCGCCACGGAAAATCCACAGGTGCTCGGCGGGCGCCAACTGTCACTGCCTCCGGCTCCAGCAGCCCGCAGCCGGTCACACCTCCGGCGCACTCCTCCCGCGAGCCGTGGCAGGGCTCTGCCGTTTCGCACCCAATTAGCCTGCGATGTGGGCCACTTGAGGGGGCGGCGGGATCGCGCACAGCCGGGCGAACCAGATGCACCGCCCCGCCTACGTGCGGTGGGCCACTTCCTACCTCAACCATCGCGCGGATACCGAAGAGGCCGTCGACGACGCCTACCTCTCGGGCCCCTACCGGGACTAGGCGGCCCACATCGACACCGTCGAACAGCAGACAGTATCGCTGCCTGCGGACATCACCGGCCTGATCGACCACACCCGCCTGGGCAACTCGCCGACGACCATCCCGCCGCAGCCCGCGCGCCGTAGCTGCTCTTGGTCGGCGGCGCCGCCGCCTGCTGCCCAACCGCGGCCTGATCCGCGCCATCCGCCGCGGTATCCCGTTGCAGCTCGCCTGCCAGCGGAGCCGGCCGGGGGCTGACGCAACAACAGCCTCGGGCGACCGCTGGCTGCTTGTGGGTTGCCGGGGCTTCGACTGCTTGCCACTGCCGTTCCCCTGCTCCAGGGCGGAACGGGCCCGGCCGTCAGGCCATGCGCTTCGATGCGAGGCAACGGACTGGATGCGTCCCTGCCAAGAATATTGAAAAGCCATGTGACATGTGCCATTTTACAGCGCAGCCCGTCGCGGACGGGACCCCGTACTCGCCTCCCCAGGAGTGAATCTTGCGCGCAATGGCCGTCGCCACCGCCCTGCTCATAGCCGCCGTCGCGGCCTCTCCCGCCCAGGCCTCCCAGGCCGATCCCAAGCCGGACCACGTCTTCGCGGACCCGGGCCGGCGCCCGGCCCACGGCGATGGCAAAGGCGCTCCCGGGGCGACCGGGACCACCGGCGGCAAGCTGGAATCGCGCATCCTGCCGATCGTCCACAACTGCAGCCCGACGCTGCGGATCCGGGCCCAGGAGATGACGGCCGCCCAACTGACCGCGACCTGCGCGAGTCTGGCCAACCAGGACGCTTACTTCCACAGCGTGGTCAAGGACTCGGGGCCGGTCGCGAACGACTACAACACCACCCTGGAGGTCGATGTCTTCAACTCAAGCGCCGACTACAAGGCATACGCGGGGAAGATCTACGGCATCGACACCAACAACGGCGGCATGTACCTGGAGGGAGACCCCGCCAAGACGGGCAACCAGCCGCGGTTCATATGTTACGAGCGCACCGACGTGAGCCCCGGCTGGCAGATCTGGAACCTCAATCACGAGTACACCCACTACCTCGACGGCCGCTTCGACCTGTACGGCGACTTCAGCGCCAGCCAGACCACCCCCACCGTATGGTGGGGCGAGGGCATCGCGGAGTACATCTCCTACTCCTACCGCGGCGTCACCTACGCCAGCGCGGTGGCCGAGGCCGGCAAGCACACGTACTCCCTGGGCACGCTGTTCGACACCACCTACGCCAACAGCGACGTCAACCGCATCTACAACTGGGGCTACCTCGCCGTCCGCTACATGGTCGAAAAGCACCCGGCCGACGTCGCCACCGTGCTCGGCCACTACCGCGCCGGAAACTGGACCGCCGCGCGTGCCTTCCTCACCTCGCTGGACTACGAGAGCGACTGGAACGCCTGGCTGACGGCCGTGGCGGCGGGCGCCTGACCCGTACCGACGAAATGCGGCTCCCGAGGTGACGGAATGCGCCGACCCCGTATGCTCACCCCCTGCAGTAGGGGTCGGCGTCGGTGACCCAGCGGCGGGCGGTGGTGCCGACGGTACCGAAGCGGGAGAGGTCGTAGGTGACGTACTCCGAGGTCCGGCCGCGTACGGTGACCAGGACCAGGCGGCGCTGCTCGGGGTCGTAGGCGGCGACGGTGGCCTGGCCCCCGACTCTCGGTGGTCTCGTTCACCCCGGCTGCCCGAGCGACGGCGCGCACCCCGCCGTGACCGAGCAGCCTGGCCTCGGCCGCCACCGCCACACGGCGCTGTCGCTCGTTCAGATGGGGCAGCAACACTGAGAAGCGAAAGCCGAGTTGGGACAGTATCTCCTCCATGATCGCCATACCAGGCCAACGAGTACGAGACCGCGAAGCAATAGGTTGGTTCTTTACTGCCACGTTCCCAAGTCCGCCCTGCCGTGGGGCGCCACGCTGCTACGACCGTCTTCGAACAACCGACTCCGAGGCGTCCAGTCCCAGATGCGGCACGTCCTGGACGTGCTTGAGGCGAAGTTCCCCAAGGCAGCAGCACACTTGGATGCAGCCCAGCACGAGCTGCCGGCGTTCACCGCGTTCCCGCGCGAGATCCGGCGGCAGATCTGGTCGAACAACCCGCAGGAGCGGCTGAACAAAGAGATCCGCCGCCGCACCGACGTGGTCGGCATCTTCCCCGACCACACCGCCGTGATCCGCCTGGTCGGTGCCGTTTTGGCCGAGCAGAACGACGAGTGGACCGAGGCCGGCCGCTACAAGGGCATTGAACTCCTCGCCAAGGCCCGCCTCCACCCGATCGAGTCAGAAACCGGCGAGACCGTCCTGCCCACCGGAGTCACCGCATGGCCTCAAAACGAGATCACCGAGTGGCCGTCGATACACCACTCCGGCGGACGTGACCTCCGCCAGCGTCGGTGGTGGCGACGACAAGCCTTCACCAGGCAGAGCAACCGCGCGCCGGGCCTCGTCCGTCTGCCCGCCACTCCCTGGCTTTGGAGGAATGGCCTAGAAAGTCATGTGATTGTGTGACTTCTTTCCTTGCTCTAGGCGGTTGCTGTGAACAGCGCCATCCTCAGACCAGAAGGAGGGGGAGGGGGTGGTTTGCATGGATGCCTTTGTGTCGCTCTTCGTTCACTTCAGTCACTGGTGCTGCTGCTGGTGGTGGTAAGCAGCCCCCAACTATGAGGACGGTCCCCTCCAAGGCAGCTGGAGGGGACCGTCTATCTGCTGGAGCCTAGTGACCTGAGTCAGAGATTCCCTGAACAACAGGTGGCGACTTTGGTCGAGGATCTCGTCGGCCGTCTTCGGTCCGGCGAAGGGCCGGGGCTCTCGTTCCGGTCGGAGTGAGCTGCCCCGCGTTTTGTAGAGTCCGGTGATCTTGTTTCAGGCCGACTGCAGGGTGGCTGCCAACCTGCCAGCCGACAATGCTGCGCGAGAAGACGTCCAGGACGAACGCGACGTACACCCATCCCGTCCAGGTGCGGACATGCGTCATGTCCGCCACCCACAACTGGTCAAGCCGGCTTGCGGTGAAGTCCCGGTCGACCAGGTCCGGCGGGCGGGGCGCCGACGGCTCGGGGACGGTGGTCCGCCGCCGCTGCCCACGGATCACGCCCTCGGCCCCGGCGCAGGCCCGGAGGCATTTCACCGAACCCCAGCGGCGAAGTGGATCACTGTGCTAGCCGACCATGATCGTTCTCACCGATAACCGCTGTACCGATGTTCCCCGAGGCCGGCTTCGCAGGGACTCCACGCAACCAGGGTCAGCTCATGGTGCTGGGCGACCGCGGCTACGACCACGACTAGTGCCGCCGCCTCGTCCGGGATCTCGGCGTGAAGCCGCTGATCGCTCGCCAGGGCACCGAGCACGGCTCGAGCCTGGGCACGCAACGCTGGGTCGTGGAGCGAGCATTCGCCCACCTGCACTGGTTCCGCCGCCTGCGGATCCGCTGGGAGATCTGCGACGACATCCACGAAGCCTTCCTCGCCCTCGGATGCGCACTGATCTGCTGGCGACGCCTGAACTCCCGATAGAAGTTCAAGACAGGCACGGCCAACGTTGATGGCCCGGTGACCGACCTCAGGCTGGCTTGCGCCACACGGAGACGTGCTTCGCGGAGTCCTGGGTGAACGGAGACCCGTCCCAGTCCGCAACGCGACGTTCCAGCTCGAGCCCAGCGATCCGCGCCATCAGGTCGAGCTCCGCCGGCCAGGCGTATCGGTGCCGGGAGTTTTCGCGGCGGTAGTGGCCGTCGTCGCCGTCGCGGGTGAAGTGGTGTGAGACGAGCATCTGCTCGACCAGGTCGAAGGTGTCGAAGCCGAGATGCTGCTCGGAGACGTCGAACGGCACCGCGACCTGGCCGGGCGGCAGGAGCCGCAGCGGCGGCACACCCAGCTCGATGACGAACCGGCCGCCGGGCTCCAGATGCCGTGCAGCGTTGCGGAAGCACTCGACCTGCTCGTCCTGCGTGAGCAGGTTCGTGATGGTGTTGTAGACGAGGTAGACCAGGGTGAACCCGCCGGGAACGACGGTGGTGGCCATGTCCCCGATGACTACCGGGAGGGTGCCCTCGTCGACCTTGCGCCGCAGCACAGCTGCCATGTGCTCGGACAGTTCGATGCCCACCACCGGCACGCCGCGTTCCCGGAGCGGGACTCCCACCCGTCCGGTTCCTATGGCGAACTCCAGCGCCCGGCCGTCTCCGGCAAGCTCGGCGAGGAAGGCGAGGGTCCGTCCGAGAACGGCAGCCGAGGACGCTTCGGCTTCCTCGGCGTCGTAGCGGTCGGCGGTCGCGCGGGTCCACAGTTCACTGCTCGTCACGGGTGGCCACTGTGCCGGGTGCCGAGGGGCGCTGTCGACGCATTTACGTTCTCCGCGGCTCAGCGTGCACCGCCCACAACTCGTTGTCGCCTTGCCAGGGCTTCGGCCGAACCGCCCCGCACCCCGGATCATCAGTCCGTGAGGGTGGGGTGGAGGTCGGTGGCGATGGTGGCGGGGTGTTTGCCGGTGATGTGGGGGTGTCCGATGGGGGTTTTGATGCGGTTGAGGGTGGTGGGGTGGTGGCCGCCTTCGGTGGTGAGGCGGGTACGGAAGCGGGCCCATTTGGCGGTGGAGCCGATGAGTCCGATGGTGGCGAGGTGAGGGGTGCGCAGGGATGCGTCGCACAGGGCGGCGTCTTCGGCGTGGTCGTGGGTCGTGATCAGGATGTGGGTGCCGTGGGGAGGTGTTCGAGGACTTGTTCGGGCAGGAGGGGGGTGTGGTGGGTGTGGATGCGGGTGACGGGTTCGGCGAGGACGGTGGGTCGTTGGGGGGTGAGCATGTCGGGGCGGCTGTCGATGAGGTGGAGGTGGAGGTCGTGGCGGGCGAGGATGCGGGCGAGTTCGAGGCCGACGTGTCCGATGCCGAAGATCGCTCCGTGGGTTTCAGGGGCAGGGTTCGAGGAGTATCTGGACGGTGCCGCCGCAGCATTACACGCCGTTGAGGGTGAGGTCGATGAGTTCGGGTTCGCGGGCGGCGGTGGTGATCATGTCGCGGGCGCGGTCGATGGCGACGGCTTCGATGTTGCCGCCGCCGATGGAGCCCCAGGTGCGGGTGTGGGCGACGACGAGTTTGGCGCCGGCATCGCGGGGGGCGTGGCCGCGGACGGTGGCGACGGTGACGAGGACGCCGGGTTCGCGGTGGGTGCGCAGGTGTGCGACGGCGGTGATCCAATGCTCCTACGCTGCGCCGTCCGCGGCACCTCTCTCGCCTGGCGCCGCGACGCTTCCCGACCCGCCATTGGCTCGGCGCTCCTGCGACCGGGTCATCACCCGGTCAAGAGCACCGTACCCTGCCGGGGCCCGGGAGGCTCCGTGCGGATCACAAGGTGTGCACCCTGCGGGAGTTGATTGGGAGGCTCGGTACGGATCGAGAGGTGAGCGCCCTGCCGGGGCTGACCGGGAGGCTCCCTGCGCATAGGCGGGACTCTTGCCCGGCACCGGCACCGGCCGCGGGCGGCCGCTTTTGCGGCCGCGCGGCAGGAAGCGGTCTGCCGTAAGCCGTCTGCCGCACGGTGAGCCCGGCACGAAACCCTGGGGGAGTCCGGGGAGGGTTTCGTGTCGCGCTCGCCGCCCTCCCGAGGGCGGCCGGGGGCCGGTGGCAGCCGGCCTGCTGGGGCGGCAGGGAGGTGGCGGAGTGTGGCCTGTCGCCACCGGGGTGCAACAGGACAGGGGGTTGGACCGTGGTCTGGTGGAACAGCGCCTGTGTCTGGCTGCTGCGGTGCGACGATGGCGCCGTCGTGGAGGTTCGGGGCCAGGGGGCGGAGCGCCGGCCGCGCGGCCGTGCACGGGATCGATTCGAGCGCGGACGGCTGGGCCGGCGAGTTGGCCCGCCATCTGGGCACCACTCCCGGCCACGCCCGCTCCCGTGTCCGCTGGCACCTCCTCGGTCCCTGACCCGCTCTGTGGATCCCGGCCGGCGGTGCCCCGGCCGGGACCGCGGGCGGCGCTCCGGGGGCCACCTGTCGCCGGGGCGCACGGTCCATCAGTTTGCTGGAACGGGACGTTCTCGCTGCGCCCGGCACCGGCACCGGTACCCGGACCTGCCGCAGCCGTCCCACCGGCATGCCATGCCATGCCAGCCGTGCCACGCCATTCCGCGCCGTGCCATGCCAGCCGTGCCATGCGGTGCCATGCGGTGCCATGTGGTGCCATGCGGTGCCACGCGGTGCCATGTGGTGCCGGCGGGTGCCGGCACGGCGCCCGGCGCCGGCGCGGCGAGGGCCTCACCGCTCGGGGCCGTGACCGCTCATTGGGCACAACCGTCATGCGTGCCCGCGTGGCGTCGTGTTCGCTGACGTCACGGGGGTGAGCATGGGTGGACCCGGCCCTCTTCACGCACCGAGGCGATGCGATGTCCGACCGCGCTGACCATGTCCGGCCCGAGGGCGTCGCACGAGGGGGGATGAGGCGGCGGCAGCCGCCGGAGCGGTGGCTGTTCAGCGGCATCTACGGGCTGGTGCTGGCCAGCGCCATGGTGGCCGCGCTGGACGCGGCGGGCGAGAAGGCCGATCCGGGTCCGGACGCGTTGTGGGTGCTGCTCACCGCGCTGGCGTCGAGCGCCGCGCATGGGTACGCGCATGTGATCGCCCGGCGTGCGTCCGCCGACGGGGCGGCCACCGCGAGCAGAGTGTGGTCGGTGCTCGCCGAGTGGCCGCTGGTGGCCGCCGTGCTGCCCACGGTGGCGATACTGCTTGCCGCGGTGGCCGGCTGGTGGGCCGAGGCCATGGCGGTGGACGTGGCGCTGCTGTTCAACACTGTCGCCTTGTTCGGCCTGGGCGCCTGGGCCGCCCGCGCCGCCGGGCACGGGTGGCCCGCCTCGTGCCGGGCAGGGGGTCTCGACATGCTGATCGGTGTGGTGATCATCATGGCGAACGCGCTGATCCACTAGCCGGGCCGCCGGTCACGGCGCCACCCGCGGCGGGCACGGGTCTGCGACGAAGTGCTACGGGACTACGAGGGGCCGGGGGGCTGCGGGGAAGGCGGTTGTATCCGCGGGCCTGGCAGCCCGCTCGGTTTCCGTGCGGTCCGCACCGGTAGGGGGCGGCGCGCCGTGGAACGGCGCGTTGCGGGCCGTTCTCGCGCACGTGGGCAATCCTTGTGCGGCCATGTGGATGCTGCTGTTGGCCGTCGTGGTGCTCGCGGCCGCGAACGCGCTCAACGCCCTGCTCGCACCGGGCTGGTACGTGCCGGTCTGTGTGGCTGCGGCCGTGCTGCTGGTGCTGATCGCCCGCCGGTCGGGCCTGACGTGGCAGGACCTGGGGCTCGGCAGGGCCGCGGCCCGCCGTGGTCTGCGCTGGGGCCTGGTGCTGGCCGCAGCCGTTGTGGTGGTCTGTCTGGCGGGTCTGGCCCTGCCGTTCAGCCGGGAGGCATTCCAGGATGAGCGGGCGGCGGGCCTGTCGTCCGGGGAGCTGGTGTACCGGGTGCTGGTCCGCGTACCGCTCGGCACGGTGCTGCTCGAGGAGGTCGCATTCCGCGGCGTGCTGTGGGCCATGGTGCGGCGACGGTGGGGGCCGGTATGGGCCACCGTCGCTTCCTCGCTGCTCTTCGGGCTCTGGCACGTGCAGCCGTCCCGCGGGCTCACCCGCGCGAACGCGGCGGCCCAGGCGGTCTTCGGAGCCGGCCAGTCCGGCGTCGTCCTGGCCGTGACGGCGGCGGTCGCCGGCACCGCTCTCGCCGGTGTGCTCTTGTGCGAGCTCCGCCGCCGCTCCGGCAGTCTCGTCCCGCCCGTGGCGCTGCACTGCGCCCTCAACGGTGCGGGCTACGCGCTCGCGTGGGCGGCGAGCCGCGGGTGGGGCTGATGGGCGCACGCCGGCGTCGCCGGCGTGCGCGCCGACGCCCGTGGGAATGCGAGGCCGCATGACTGATGGGGTCCGTTGCATCGGCTGTCGGCCGCAGTGCCGTGAGGCCGTCGGACTGCCTACAGCGGGATCTCGCCCAGTGTGATGTCGACGGCGCCGGCCGGCCCGTTGGGCTGGTCCACGGCGACAGTGACACGGCGCCTGCCAGGGCCACCCGCGAGATGTGTGGTGAACCGGCTTTGGCCGATGACGTCCCCGACGATGAGGCGTCCATCGGCCAGGAAAAGGGAGCCGTCGAATACGGTGGTGAAGCCGTCCTGCGTCGTTTCGATGCCGGTGATGTCCTCGACGAGCACGCGTACCTTGACCAGGGGGACCTGTGCCCGGACTCGGACGAGGACTGGGTTTCGCATGCCACGGCCGGCCGGTCCTGCAGCGCGAGCGTGGTCCGGGATCCACTCGGTGGAGCCGAGAGCCATCACGGGATGGTTCACATACAGGTCCAGGCCGGCGATCTGCACAGCTCGTGCTCCGTTCATCGCTACGGGGCGTTTCGCGGAGTGTAGAGCCGCGCTGTGACAGTGGTGTCGTGGCCGGCACCACCTGCCGTGGATCTCAGCTCTGAGTTGCGGATCCGGGTGCGGAGGAGAGCGAAGACCCGGCCGTACACGGCTCGCTTGAGCGTTTTCCCCCTGTTGACGTGGCCTTCGACCACCCGGGCTTCCCGGGCGGGTGGGGCCGGCGGTGACGGCGTCCAGGTCCTGGCGAAGCCTGCGAGGCCTTTTCATGGGCTTCGGGGCATTCTGCTCTGCCCGGCGAAATCCGCTCCAGCAGCAGGTATCGGTGCTGGTGACGGACGAGATCGGCGAAGGCTCGGGCGAGGTCGCAGGCCCGGGTGATGTCCGGGCAGGCGAGCCGCGGTTGTGCGCCACGGCGGGGGTGGTCTCGCGGACCCGTTCCCTGGTCTCCTCAAAGTTGTCGCACGGGGCGCGGTCGACGAGCATGCGCGCGGTGTCGTCCCACATCTCCGACCGGGCCACGGTCGGCCTGCCAAGCATGTCCTTTGGACAGGGCGTTCGACCCGCTGGCCGACGACCCGCTTCACGCCGTCCGGCGTCCACTGCCGGGCTCCGGTGCGCGGGTTGAGCGGGGCGTCCTCGATGGCCGCCCGCCGCTCGCGCCTCGTCCACGACCGACGCGAGGATGCGGTGGACGGTGAACCACACGCCCTCCTTGCGGGTGTCCGCCGGCCAGCGGTTGGCGGTCCACCGCCCGTCCTCCACCGTCCGGCGTTCCACGCCGGTGTCATCCGCGAACATCTGCAACGACTCCGTCACGGTGAACAGTTTCGTCCGTGCCGTCCGGCATGAACCGCCCACCGACCTCATCGGCTCGGTCTCCAACGCCATGCCACCGCGAGCGAGATGCGCCTTCGCGACCTTTGCGATCAGTTCCTCGGCCTGGGTGACTCTGTTCGTAACGCTGCCGGGTGAGGCTTCCCATCCGGTCGGTCATGACGACCACCGCCCTTGCCCCGGGCCCGTCACCCACGATGGGACCGGTTCAACGAGGTACGACGGCGCCGGTCACCGTCCACGGTGGCGCGGGCGTGACGCGCGGAGGCAGAGCGCTTGACTGGGGGCGCTCGAAGCAGCCGCCGACGGCCGCCAACCTCCCTGCACAAAAGGCTGTGTGGGTGGTGAAGGCGAGGCGTTCGCTACGGCGTTTGTCCGTCGTGGTGAGGCAAGCGGGCGGCGAGGTGCCCGATGACGCCGGTCCCGTTCACTGCGGTCGAAGGCGACGGCCGCCAGGTCGGCGACGCGGTGATGCTCCGCGAGGAGCGAGGCGACGAAGCGCTGCCCCAGGCCGGACGTGTCGGGCATGCTCCGCGCGTCGAGAAGCCGGAGCAGTTGTGCCAGGCTGTCGCGGCCGAGCGTGAGCGCGAGCACGCGCACGACATGGGCCAGCTGCCGCTTGTAATCGCGCACCCGCTCGGCAGCGGCTGCGCGCCGGCCGGCCAGCTCCGCGCCCAGATCGCGTACGTACGCGGTGTCGCCTTGTGCGGCGCGCTGTTCGGCCTCGTCCCATACGAGACGCCCCAGAGCGTCGTCGGTGTGATCCACGGTCATCCACCTTATGGTCCCCGCGCGATTCGGCGGCCGGAGATGGCGTCGGACTCGTCCTGAAGCGGGCCGGGCAGCACCTGCTGCGCCGCCTGCCAGGCGTCGCCGCCAACATCGCCGCCCTCGCGGGCTTGATCCGGCCGCCGATGAGTCGCCTTCCATCCATTCACCGGACCATGAGCGACGCCCGAACTCATCGGAATCGACCAAGCCGTGGGACGACGCAGTGACTCCCGAAGCGGTCGACAGACGACTCCCGTTCTCGCGTGCAAAGCCATGGAGCGGGAAACTCCGTCGTGTACGTCTGCGCGGTCTTGTGCCGAAGCCCGGTGGCTGTCACAACGGCAGGCTTACTGTCGCCAGGACCGGCGGCGGAGCTGCCGGTGAGGAAGCCGGAGGACGACGACCCCGGCCGGCTGCTCCGAGCGCGGCGCGGGAGGTGACACCAACCGCGCCGAACCGGCCGCTGGTGACAGGCAGCGTGCTGATCTGGCGACAGCAAGTCGCCGCCGGAGCCCTTTCGTGGGCCTGTCGGTGCCCGGTGCGTCCGGGCGCGTCCGCCCGGGGCGGCACCGCGGCCGCGTGTCAGGAAGCCCCACCTGAGGGCTGCTGCGCGCGGCCAACCGCGTCAGACCCGTCAGGAGGCCATCACCACGTCACCTTCTCACTGTCAGGCCAGGTTACCCATGCCGACGACCTTGCGCGGGGAGATCCGGACGACAACACGGGGATTGTCGTGGACCGAGGCCGGGTTGAACTCGGCATACTTCTTCCCGGTGTACTTCATCGCCAGTTCGTCGATCAGCTCGGGACCACCCTCTGTGGTGATGGTGGCCTCACCCCGGACCTCAGCGTAGTTGTACGGGGCATCGAAATCCTGTACAACGACGCTGACCCTGGGGTCGCGCCGGAGATTCTTCTCCTTGCGGCGTCCCACGGTTGTCGAGAAGAGCAGGTCGTTGCCGTCACGCTTGACCCAGACCGGCGACACCTGCGGGCTGCCATCGGGCTGGATGGTGGACACAGTGACGAAGACCGGCTCGTCGAGGTGCCGCTTGAGGTTCTCGGAGAGTTCGACTGCCACTGACGTGCCTTTCCCTCGGTGTTCTCGGTACTACAAGCCCCTCCGAACGTATCCCAGAACAGCGCCGATTCGGCGCTGGACAGGCGGGGACAGCCGGACACGGACCTGCGGCAGGACCAGTACGGTCGCGATCGCGGTGAGCCTTCGAGGCTGGTTGTCAGTTGTGCTGGGCATGGGGAGTGGATGGTGGGGTTGGATTGTTCCGGAGGACCTGTGGGAGATCGCCAGGCCGTTGTTGCCGCCGGCTCGCGTGCGGCCGCAGGGCGGCGGCGTCGCCGACACCGATGACGAGGCGGTCTTCGCCGCAATCATCTACGTACTGGTCAGTGGCTGCGCCTGGCGGTCGTTGCCGCCGTGCTTCGGGGGGCGGGGGTTTTGGGGCAGGTTGCATCAGAGGGTTCTCCGACTCCTGGACGACACATTGACCCGATCAGCTACAGCCGGCCGTACTACGTCGGGCCCGGCGGACCGGAGGCCGACCGCTCCTACGTCCTGCTCGTCGAGGCGCTCGCCCGGACCGGACACGTGGCCGTGGCCAAGATCGCCATCAGGAGCCGCGAGCGCCTGGCCCTCCTGCGGCCACGGCACGGCATCCTCGGGCGGCCAACCACCCGCTGATCAGCCGACTCAACACTGCGGGGCCCACGGAAGGGTGAGGGATGGAGCCAAGGACATGCTGCTGACCCCAACAGGCCCGTGCTTGATCCGGGGTGCCACGGCGACGCCGTTGTCAGTGGCTCTCATCAGAATGGTGCGGACAGAGATGGCGACGGCAGGAGTGACGATGGTTACCTGGGATGTCGGTCCCTTCGACAACGACACCGCAGCGGATTTCTGCGGGGACCTTGACGAGGCAGCGGTAGGCGAACGCGAGGGCATTGTCCGCGGCACTCTCATACGCGTGATCGATACCGCGGGTTACCTCGAAGCACCCGAGTCCGAGGAAGCCGTAGCTGCGGCCGCTCTTGTCGCCGCGCAGTGCCCTGGGGGTGAGCCTGCTGATCCCATTTACGGGACGGAAGAGCCTCTTCCCGATCTCACCGGCCTGCGCGATCTCGCTCTCCAGGCCCTCGGCCGCGTCATGACCGAGCCTTCCGAGCTGATGGACCTGTGGGCAGATTCGGATGGCAGCCCATGGCGCGCGAACATCCGACGCCTGCAGACCGTGCTCCTGCCACAACCGCCCGGAGAACAGCTCAGCCTGATCTGACCGACCGCAACCGCTCCTCGAGGCTTACCTGGAAGGCCGCCATGAGCTGGGACGTACTCCTCCTCCGCCTGCCCGACGACCTCACCTCCGTGCAGGAGATCCCCGCCGACCACACCCCGGACTCGCTCGGCCGACGACGCGACGTACTCGCCGCTGTTACCCAGGCTTGTCCCGAAGCTGATCTCGCGGACCCCACCTGGGGCGAAGTGTCCGGCCCCACGTGGTCCATCGAGCTCAACATCGGCTCAGAAGACCCGGTGGACTCGATCATGCTCCATATCCGGGGCTCCGGTGACGACGTGCTGACGCCCGTCTTCCGTCTTGCCGAGGCTCTACGGTGCAAGGTGCTCGACTGCGCGGAAGGAGACCTGATCGCTCCGGGGCAAGAGTCAGGCCGGCGCACTTTCCAGAAGTTCCGCGATCGAGTGATCGGACCCTCTCAGTGATGCCTACCGGTCGCAGCACTGGCATCCGCCCCATGCACCCTGAAGCCCGTTTGAGCCTTGAGGGCCTTCTTCCGCCCGGTCGGATGGTCACGTCCGACGAAGGCGACGGAGACGTACAGCCCCTGTGGCTCAGTGACGGGCCGGCCATGGCCGAGCTGTGGACCCGGATGCACGCTGAACACACACGCTCCGGCCTGTGGCCGCTGCTGCTCGACTCGCTGGATCCGAACGACGGCGAATTTCGCCCATGGGGATCCGGACAGGTCTTCCCCGAGCTGATGTCCGCCCCGGCAAGCCACGCCCCTGCCGGCCTCCTCGCACAGTGGTGGGCGACGTACACAGCCGTCGACGAAGACGACGACATGCTCGACGCCGACCGGCGCTTCGCCGCCACGGCCCCCTTCGGGCAGACTTGGCCCGGCCTCGCCCCCAGCCGGAATACGGCAACGAATCCCGATCGACTGGCTGCCGAGTTCGCGCAGGCGTTCCTCGCCGACCGTCCACAAACACGTCTGGGGCTGGTCGCCGCAGCGTCCGGTGCCGAGGCGCTGACGGTGGGGGGCTGGGCCGGACCCTGCAACTACGACAACGACACCGCGAAGTTCTCCGCGGTCGTCCGCGACTGGGAGCACCGTTTCGGAGCCCGTGTCGTCGCGGTCGGCTTTTCCACTCTGCACCTCAGCGTCGCCGCGCCACCGGTGAACGTCCATGAGGCTCTCCTGGTCGCGGCCGAGCACTTCGCCTTCTGCCCGGACAACATCTGGCAGGGCACCAGGCCGAGCACACTGGCGGCGTACGCCGGGCGGATCACCGGAGCCCATCGCTGGGACTTCTGGTGGGACTGATCTGCTTCCCGGAAATCGGGCGCCAGGCGTGTGGGACTGTAAGAAGCCGTTGTCTTTCCGAGAGTGACGGGTTCGTTTCCGCTGGTCAGGTGTAGGCGTGGTGTTTCGGCGGGAGGGACGGGGTGTCGTGTCGTCTCTTCGGTGGAGGTGCCGGGATGCCGTCGGTGATGGGGTTGCTGGAGGAGCGTGAACGCGACGCTCGGCAGCGGGTGGAGT
>NZ_JBKFFO010000045.1:0-13488 GCF_046506645.1 Streptomyces sp. 5K101
ATCCCCATGCCATCGCGTGGCGGCCCCCGAATCTGCTGCTACACCCACGTGTCCAGCCACATCCGGCCGCGCCAGTCCTCCATCGGGATCGGCGTGCCCGTGTAGATGGGCCAGAAGTAGATGAAGTTCCACACGATCAGCAGCACCAGCACGCCCGCCCCGATCGCGCCCACCGCCCGGCGGCGTTCGTCGGAGCCCGCCGGGCCCAGCATCGCGCCGATCATCATGGCCACCGCCAGGCACAGGAACGGCACGAACACGACCGCGTAGAACAGGAAGATCGTCCGTTCCTGGTACAGCAGCCAGGGGGCCCAGCCCGCCAGGAACGCGCACAGGATCGCGCCCGCGCGCCAGTCCCGGCGGAAGAACCAGCGCCACAGGACGTAGCAGAGGGCGAAGCACGCCGCCCACCACAGCAGCGGCGTGCCCAGCGCCAGGACCTCGCTCGCGCACTTGTCGGCGGTGCCCTTCGGGCAGCCGCCCGTGCCCGCGGCCGGGTCCTCGTAGTAGTACGAGACCGGGCGGCCCAGCACCAGCCAGCTCCACGGGTTCGACTGGTAGGTGTGGCCGGAGGTCAGGCCGATGTGGAACTCGTAGACCTGCGTCTCGTAGTGCCAGAAGCTGCGCACCGGGGCGGGAATCCAGGACACGTCGAACTGCGGGAGCGGCACCGACCAGCCGGTGAACGGGATCGGCATGCTGTCCGGCGTCATGCCGGCACGGTTGTCCGCCCACGTGCGGTAGTAGCCGCCGCGGGTCGTGAACCACCCGCTCCACGACACCAGGTACGTCACCAGCGCGACCGGCACGGTCGAGACGAAGGCGGGGATCAGGTCCTTCCTGAGCACCGCCGCGTACGGGCGCACCGCGCCGGCCGTGCGGCGCGCGCCCACGTCCCACAGCACGCTCATCATGCAGAACGCGGCCATGATGTACAGGCCGTTCCACTTGGTGCCCGCCGCCAGGCCCAGCATCACGCCCGCCGTCAGCCGCCAGGGCCGCCACCCCAGCCGCAGCGTCTCGGCGACCCGGGCGTCCGGGCGCAGCACGCCGTCGGCGTCCTCCGGGAGCGCGGCGGCGAGCCTGCGCCGTGAGCGGTCGCGGTCGGCGAGCAGCGCGCCGAAGGCCGCGAGCACGAAGAACATCAGCACCAGGTCGAGCAGTGCCGTGCGGCTCATCACGAAGTGCAGGCCGTCCACGGCCAGCAGCAGACCCGCCAGGCAGCCGAGGAACGTCGAACGGAAGAGCCGGCGCCCGATCCGGCACAGCATCAGCACGGACAGCGTGCCGAGCACGGCGACCATGAAGCGCCAGCCGAAGGGCGTGAAGTCGAACAGCTTCTCGCCGAGCCCGATGACCCACTTGCCGACCGGCGGATGGACCACGTAGCCGGGGTCGTCGGGGACCGGGACGGACGAGCCGTCCCTGAGGATCGTCTTGTCGACGTCCTTCGGCCAGCTCGCCTCGTAGCCCTGGTTGATCAGCGCCCAGGCGTCCTTGGCGTAGTACGTCTCGTCGAATATCACCGCGTGCGGCTTGCCGAGGTTCCAGAACCGCAGCGCCCCGGCGAGCAGCGCCACCAGGACCGGTCCGCCCCAGGTGGCGATCCGCAGCAGCGGCTCCACGTCGCCCGGCCGGATGCCGAGCACCGCCCACAGCCGGCCCGAAGGGCGGGTGTACGGCGGCACCAGGCGTTCGCGCAGGCCGATCACGGGCCGGGGCGTGTAGCCGAATCGGCGCAGCCGCTGCTGCCAGCCGGGCGGCGGCTGGCTCGCGTCCTTGCCCTCTATGGTGTGCGGCGCGGTACTGGTCACCGCGCCATCGTAGGGAACACAGCTGTGCGGGTGGTCTCTCCCGTCCTGGGAGGATGGCTTTGTGACTGGAACGCTCGTACTCGCAGGGACCCCCATCGGCGACGTGGCGGACGCGCCGCCGCGGCTCGCCGCCGAACTGGCGGGCGCCGACATCGTCGCCGCCGAGGACACGCGCCGGCTGCGCCGGCTCACCCAGGCCCTCGGCGTGCAGCCGCAGGGCCGGGTCGTGTCGTACTTCGAGGGCAACGAGTCGGCGCGCACCCCCGAACTCGTCGAGGCCCTCGTCGGCGGCGCGCGGGTGCTGCTGGTCACGGACGCGGGCATGCCGTCCGTCTCCGACCCCGGCTACCGGCTCGTCGCCGCAGCGGTGGAGCAGGACATCAAGGTCACGGCCGTGCCGGGGCCGTCGGCGGTGCTGACCGCGCTCGCCCTGTCGGGGCTGCCCGTCGACCGCTTCTGCTTCGAGGGCTTCCTGCCCCGCAAGGCGGGCGAGCGCCTCGGCCGGCTGCGCGAGGTCGCGGACGAGCGGCGCACCCTCGTCTACTTCGAGGCGCCGCACCGCCTCGACGACACGCTCGCCGCGATGGCCGAGGTCTTCGGCGCCGACCGGCGCGCGGCGGTGTGCCGGGAGCTGACGAAGACCTACGAGGAGGTCAAGCGCGGCGGCCTCGGCGAGCTGGCGGCCTGGGCGGCCGACGGCGTGCGCGGCGAGATCACCGTCGTCGTCGAGGGCGCGCCCGCGGCCGGGCCCGCCGAACTCGACGCCGACGAGCTGGTGCGCAGGGTGCGGGTGCGCGAGGAGGCGGGGGAGAGGCGCAAGGAGGCGATCGCCGCGGTGGCCGCCGAGGCGGGCCTGCCCAAGCGCGAGGTGTTCGACGCCGTCGTCGCGGCAAAGAACGCCACTCGATCGGCCCAGTAAAAGGGCAAGAGGCTATCGTGAAGGGCAAAGCCCCGACCTTGCAGCGGCCTTTTCGGCAAGGGAAGTCAAAGAGCCTTCCATTGTTCGACCGGCGCTGATGCGCTCCCGCCGGAAAAGGCGTCCACTGTTCGGTGGAGAGGAGCTGGCATGACTGAGATCACTGGCACAGGCGCCGCCGTCGGCCACGAGGAGTACTCCTTCGCCTGCATGTACTGCGGGCACGGCTGGGAGCAGTCGTACGACATCGAGCACCACACGGACGGAACGGGCCGGGCCTTCGTCGTCTACAAGACCGGCGGCGTGCGGGTGCCTTCCCCGCTCAAGTCCCCGACCTGCGTGAACTGCGGAAGACACCGGGTCCGGATCATGCGGGCGGGGCAGGTCTCCTCGGTCCACGACATGATGGCGCAGATGTACAACCAGCCGCGGGCGCACCCTGTGCCCACGGCGTCGCCCGCCGAAGCGCAGGGCGCGGCTACGGAAGCCGCGGAGCCCCCGGCGGTCCCCCGTCCGGAGGGCGAGCCCCCGGGGCCGGTTCGTCAGCACCACTGGCACCTCTCCGACCTTCTTCACCCCTTCCACCACCGCAAGTGAGCCGCCGGTGAGCCGCCGACGAGCGGCCCCCGACCACCTGCGAGCCGCCGACGAGCGGCCCCCGAGCGTCCGGTGAGCCGCCGGCGAGCGGTCGCCGCACGGCCGGTGACCTGCGCGCGTGAGCCCGTGGGCGGGCGCCTCGTAGGATCGCGCCCATGAGTTCGAAGTCCGTACCGCCGCCGCTGCCCGAACCGCTCGGGGTGGCGGTCGCCGATTCGCACACCCACCTGGACATGCAGGACGGCACCGTCGAGGAGGCCCTGGCCAGGGCCGCGGCGGTGGGCGTGACGACCGTCGTCCAGGTGGGCTGCGACATCAAGGGGTCCCAATGGGCCGCCGAGACCGCGGCCGCGCACCGGGAGGTCCACGCCGCGGTCGCGCTGCACCCGAACGAGGCGCCGCGCATCGTCCTTGGTGACCCCGACGGCTGGTCGCGGCAGGGGGCGCGCGAGGGGGGCGGGGACGCCGCGCTCGACGACGCGGGGGATGTCCCTACGTGCCTGACGTTCAGGTGACGCCCCGCCGTCGTCGGCTCCGACCGCGCGCGACGCGCCCGCCGTCGTGGCCGTGCTCCCCTGGTTGCGGCTTCTGTGCGGGCCGGGAGCCCCACGCATTCGCGCGGTTCTCCCAGCTCCGCACAGACTAGACGGTCGCGGGTCGGCCCTCAGGACACCGGCGTCACGCGGGTTTGACCGCGAGGCGGCAGGTGTAATTCCAGTGATCCGGTGGTCGTGGGGCCGGGGTCGTTGGGGTCACGATTCCCCTCGGCCAGCGTCCAGCGCGGCGCGCAGCGCCGGGCCTGCCGCTTCGAGCGTCGCCGCGATGTCACGTTCGGTGTGGCTAGCGCTGATCACCGAGCGCCCGCCGTCCACGTCGGCTTTCTCGAAGTGCCCGAGCGTGCGCAGGGTGCGGCGGTAGCGCGCGAACAACTGGTGATCGCCCTTGCGGACGTCGAGGTGACAGCGGGGCCGGGGCCCGAACCACAGCGTGAACGCCGAGCCGAACCCGGTTGCGTGCGCTTGCACTCCGGCGCGGTCGGCAACCTCTTGCAAGCCCGTGCGCATCGCTTCGCCGAGCCGGAACATGTGCGCGTGAGCCTGACCGTCGCGCAACCGGTCGAGGACTGCCAGCGCGGCGGCGACGGCCGCGCCGTTGCCGTTGAAGGTGCCCGCGAACACAGCCTTTCCGTCGTCGTGCGTGTTCCATTGCTGCATCAGGTGCGACGGTCCCGCCACGACGCCGATCGGGAAGCCGTTGCCGAGCGCCTTGCCCATCGTCGTCAGGTGCGGATGGATGCCCCAGAGCGCCTGAACGCCGCCGAGGTGATGGCGCACCCCCGTTACGACCTCATCGAAGATCAGCAGCGCGCCGAAGTCGTCGCAGAGCGCGCGTACGGCTTTGAGGTATCCGTCGTCAGGCATCACGGTCGGCCCGCAGTTGTGGACGAGGGGTTCCAGGATCACCCCGGCGATGCGGTCGGGGTACCGCCGAAACAGCTCGTCCAGCACGGCGAGGTTGTTGTACGTGCACGTCAGCGTGAGGCCGTTGACGTGGGGCACCACGCCAGGGGAGAACGGGATCACGGCGTCGTGCCAACCGTGGTAGCTCCCTTCCATGCGGACGATGAACGGCCGGTTCGTGACCGCGCGAGCCAGCCGCACGGCGTAGGCGGTTGCTTCGCTTCCGGAGTTGCAGAGCAAGACCTGATCGGCGCTCGGGATCACCTCCGTGAGCTGCTCGGCCAACTCGATCTCGGGGAGTGACACCCCCACCCCGGCGTGCAGCCCACGCGCCGAGGCGGACGCCACGCTTTCCGTCACGAACGGGTCAGCATGGCCCAGGACCGCCGTTCCCGCGCCGCCGTAGTAGTCAACGAGCTGTTGCCCGTCGGCATCCTCCAGGTACGCCCCACGCGCGTTCTGGACGACCAAGGGCGGAGTCGTCCGGCGTCGGCCCGAGTTGACGCCACCGGGAATGACGCGGGCCGCCCGCTCCACCAGCTCAGCGGACGTTTCAGACACGGTCCGCCTCCGTCCAGGTGAAGGTGTCGAACATGAACGCCGTGTCGAACCCGAGCGCGGTCCAGATCGGCGCACCGACCAGCGACGCTTGCCCCGACGCGGTAGCGCATCCGCGTTCGCGCGCGTCGAGCAGTGCGGCGGTCAGCAGCTTGCGGCCGAGGCGCTTTCCAGCCGCATCGGGGTGGGTCGCCCCGAAGTACACCCCACAGTCAGCGGCACCGTCCACGCCGGGGTTGTCGATGGCGCACACGACCGCCGCCGCCTCGCCGTCGAGGCGGGCGCGGTAGGGCCGCAGGTCCAGCCCCGGCGGCATGTTCTGAAGCGCGGCGGCCAGCCCCGCGCCGCCGTCGTGCGCGGCCTCGTTGATGCGGCCGACGGTAGCCATGTCGGCGTCCGCGTCGTGTTCGAGGTCGCTGAGGTCGCACGGCTCGAACGTCGCGAGGTCCAGCAGGATCGCCGGAAGCCGAAGCGTGTTGCGGTAGCCGCGTGTGGTCAGGGCCGCCATCGCATCCGTTTCCCAACCTGGAACCCAGATGCTCCACTTGCGGACGCCAGCGGAGCGGTAGGCGTCGGTCATGCCGTCAAGCCCGGCGATCAGCCCGGCCACCGTGTCGAACGTCGCCATGTTGACGATGGTCTGTTCCGGTGCGGACGGGACGACCGCCGCAAGGATGCCGCCACCGTCGTACAGCGACGAGCCTGGGGCGGCCCCGGCGATCATCAGAACCTCGGTGGCGAGGTTCGCGCGCTGGATCGCGACCGTGCGGTCATGGTCGAAGGTCATGCAAGAGCCCCTGTCAGGTGTCGAAGGGTGTCCACCGCCGAGCGGATCTCGGCGGGCTTCGCGTCCTCGATGAACGCGTGTCCGTCCTCGTTGAGGGCAGGCACGGGCCAGTGCTGATCGCCGCCGCGAGTGAGGACCGTCGCGGCAAGCGCGTTATCCACGAAGCGGGGTTCGTGGAGGAGCGGGTGATAGGTCGGCAGGCCGAGGCTGTGACTCAGCTCCGCGATGTGCGCGGGGTATTCGTCGTGCACGAACCCGCGTTGTGCGGCCAGCACCCCCGCGAGCGCGGCGCAGATGTTGACGGCCTCCCCGTGGTTGACCTGGCCAGCGGTGGCCATCTCCAACGCGGGGGAGATCGTGTGCCCGTAGTCCGGCCAGCGGCACAGCTCCTCTTCGTAGAGGTCGTGGGCGAGGTGATCGAGGATGCCGCCGATGGAGAGCCGCAACACCTCGTCAGCGGCATCGTGCGCGAACGCCGTGTCGATCAGCTCCACGCCGTGCTCGTGGAGCCGCGCGAGGAGGTTCGGCGACACCATCTCGGCGACCTTCTTGATTTCCGCGAGGCCCGCCCGGATTTGGCGCTTGTCCAGCGTGGCGAGCCATCCGGGGTCCAGCAGCACGGTTCGGGCCGGGTGATAGGCCCCGATCAGGTTCTTCTTGCCGCACTGGTTGACGGCCCGCTTGCCCCCGAGCGAGGCGTCGATCAGGCCAACCAGGGTGGTCGGAACGGCAACGTAGGGCGTGCCCTTGCGCAGCTCCGCCGCCGCGAACCCCGCGAGGTCGAGCACGATCCCGCCGCCAATCGCGAGGATCTCGTCACGGCGGGCGAGGTGCATGCCGACTGCCGCCGCGTGGATCTGATCGGCGGTCGCGCGGGTCTTCGTCGGCTCGCTCGCGGTGATCTCGATGACCTCGAACGGCAGGCCCAGCCGCTGAAGCCATGGGGTGATGCGGTCGCCGTAGAGGCGGCTTACCTCCGCGTCGAGCACGACGAGGCGTCGAGCCGGTGGCGGGCCTGCGTGGTGGTCGAGCAGCGCGGCCGGGTCTGCGTGGTCGAGCAGCCCCGGGCACAGCTCCAGGTGGTACGTCGTGGCACGGCGCGCGGTCACGCGCCAGCCTGACGGATGGGTCGTAAGCGACACTGTCGCCTCCCGTATCGGCAGTGAGCTGGGACCAGGAGGGGCGTCGGGCGCAGCGGGACATCCCGCTGGCTACGTGCAACGCCTCGGGCACTCAGCGTACGCCCGCCGTCGCGCTGGGGCTACGGGTTGCGAGCTTTCATTTGCGAGATGTCGTCTTGTGGTCATCCGACCTCACCCCGCTTGACACGACCGATGAACTCCGCCCACTCGTCCCAGGGGAAGGCCAGTACCGGGCCGTCGGGGTCCTTGCTGTCGCGGACCTCGATCCCGTCGGGCGTCGGGGCGACTTCGAGGCATTGACCGTCCGCGCTGCTGCGTGAGCTTTTCTGCCACCTGCGCCGGGCACGAGTCACGCGGTCACCTCCTCACGCTCGAAGGTGGCGGCGGCGGTCGCGATCAGCGCGAGCGAGTCATCCGGGGTGAGCGCCACCCGTTGCAGGTCGCCGAACGTCCCGGCGTACCGCTGGACATCCGTCTCGGCATCGAAGAACGCCGTCTCCATGCTGCCGTCGATGTAGACGACATCGGGTTCTGCGTCCTCGACGAAGTGCAGGACGGCGAAGCTCCCGGTCATGCCCGCGTGCGCACCCGCGCGGTAGGGGATCACCTGCAACGTGATGTTCGGCTGGGCCGCCGCCGCGTGCAGGTGGCGCAGTTGCTCGCCCATGATCAGCGGGCCGCCGACCTGTCGCCAGAGCGCCGCCTCGTCCATGATCACGGCGAGGTGCAAGGGACGGTCGCCGGTCAGCAGCGATTGACGTCCCGTCCTGACCTCCACGCGGTGGTGAACGCTCTCGGGTGGGAGCGTCGGGCGTACCCCCTGGATCACGGCGCGGGTGTACGCGCGTGTCTGGAGCAGGCCCGGCACGAACTGTGCCTCGAAGTTCTGGACGCTGCGGGCCATGGCTTCGTAGCGCATGTACGTCACGTACTGCGTCGGGAGGTCCGGGGGGTACTCCCGTAGCTCGGCCTGCTCGACCAGCGCCATGCCATGCAGCGCGAGGACCGCGTTGCGTTGCAGCTCTGGGGTGCCGTAGGCGTCGAGCAGAGCCGCCACGGTGCGGTGCTGGGGGCAGACCTGGGCGTTGATGACCCGGTGCACGGTCGCCGGGCTGACGCGGGTCCGGCGCGTGAGCTGCTGCGAGCCGAGATCCGCCGCCGTGTGGAGCTGCGACAGCTCGGCCGCGAAGCGCCGAAGGCGTGGGGTCGGCATGTGCCGGGATGGGGTCACGCTCACTCCCTCCGTGTGCATGAGCGATTAGGGCGAGTGTGGACCATGCCGGGGCCTGACGCCAAGTCGTGTCGCAGATGAGGAATCTCATCTGTTCTCTTGCACGCGATCACTCCGGCGGGCCATCCTGGAACCCGGCACGGCATCCCCTGAACGGGCCTACGCCGTGCGCCTGTCGCCAGGCCGCCAACGTATCCCAGGTGTGCGCGGCCCTGAATCCGGGAGGACCTTTGACCCCCTACATGACGAGGCTGCCGCTTGCGGCGACGGCGACGGCACCCCGGTGCTCTCGGATGGTCGTGACGCAGGCACTGCGGGCGTGGGGCCTGGCCGCGATGGCGGACACGTCGGCGCTGATCGTGTCCGAGCTGGTGACCAACGCAGTACGAGCAACCGGGGTCACGGAGCGGGACGCGGAGTACTCGGCGCTGGAGCGCGTGGCGCTGATCGGATTGCAGGTCCGGCTGTCCGGGCCGCATCTCGTCCTGGAGGTGTGGGACGGCAGCCACGACGCGCCTACGGAGCGCCGCCCGGACGCCAACGCCGAGGACGGCCGGGGGCTGCTGCTGGTGCGGACGATGAGTGCTAGCTGTGGCGTGCGCTGGCCAGAGGCGGGCGGAAAGGTCGTGTTCGCGATGCTGGCGCTGGAGGCGGTGCCGACCGGCGCGGCGCATCCGTCCTCGCCGCTGCGGGCGAACGGTCGCGGGTCGGGGAGGTTGGATCGTGCCTTGGACGAGGTGTTGGCCGCAGGGTCGTCCTAGGGCTCAGGTCGTTGGGTGGGTGGCTGGGCGTGTGCGCAAAGGCCGGGCCGCGACGGGCCGCGCGCCGGGACAACGCCACGACGCGCTCACGGAGATCGACCGGCTCGCGGCCCTCGACGAGGTGAAGGCCGTCGGGGAAACGGGGCTGGACTATTTCCGTACGGGCCCCGAGGGAATGGCGGCGCAGGAACGCTCGTTCCGTGCGCACATCGAGATCGCCAAACGGCACGGCAAGGCCCTCGTCATTCACGACCGCGATGCCCACGCGGACGTGCTGCGCATTCTCGCGGAGGAAGGCGCGCCCGAACGCACCGTGTTCCACTGCTATTCGGGCGACGCGGAAATGGCGGAAGTCTGCGCGGCCGCAGGCTACTTCATGTCCTTCGCCGGCAACGTGACCTTCAAGAACGCCCAGCCGCTGCGCGACGCGCTCGCCGTGGCCCCCGCCGAACTCGTCCTGGTGGAGACGGACGCGCCGTTCCTCACCCCGGTGCCGTACCGCGGACGGCCCAACGCGCCCTATCTCATCCCGGTCACGCTGCGGGCCATGGCGAAGGTCAAGGGACTGGACGAGGACACGCTGGCCTCGGCGATCGCGGCGAACACCGCCCGCGCGTTCGACTACTGACCCGATCGGGCGTACCGGCGTCTCGCGACGCTGCGTGTTCGTGCCGTTTTGGAGAGTGACGAACGCTCCGATACTGTCCGGTGCCACCTGTCGGGCCGGACATTCTCTGGAGCGTCGTGAGCAATGCGCAGGGCAGTCACCGTGCCGCACGCGGCGGCCGCCGTCAGGCGCCTTCCCGGGCCGTGTTCACCGCCGGGCCGGGCGACGCGGCAGCCCCGCCGGCCCCGGCAGCGGCGGCGTACGGTCCGCCGGAGTGGACGACCATGTCGGCGCGTCTGGCCACGGCGTACGCGCCGACGGTGCCGTGCGTGAACCTGCGTGGCAGCGGCCTCCCCGCCCCCGCGACGCCCGCGTACGGCGGGACGGGGGAGACCGGGCCGCAACTGCCGCACCAGATGCCGCCCCGGTACCCGGACGCCCCGCGCGGCACAGGACCGTCCGGCACGGGCGGACGCGGGCGTGGGCGCGGTCGGCGGCGCCGAGCGGCAGAGCGGCCCGACACCCTGCGCCGCCTCGTCCCGCGGGCCCTCGTCGTCGCCTTCCTCGCCGGCGGGACCTCCGCCTTCGTCGCGGCCGACAAGGCCGTGCGGCTCACCGTCGACGGCGAGACCCGCACCCTGCACACCTTCGCCGACGACGTGCGGGAACTGCTGCACGACGAAGGTCTGGCCGTCGCCCCGCACGACATCGTCGCCCCCGGGGCGGACGCGGACCTCGACAACGGCGACGAGGTCGTCGTCCGCTACGGCCGCCCCCTCGCCCTCACCCTCGACGGCCACCGCCGCACCGTGTGGACCACGGCCCGCTCGGTCGAGGAGGCGCTGCGGCAACTCGGCGTCCGCGCGGAAGGGGCGTTCCTGTCCGTCTCGCGCTCGTCCGCCCTCCCGCGCTCCGGGCTCGCATTCGACGTGCGCACCGAGCGGTCCGTCACGTTCATGGCCGACGGCCGCGAGCGCACCATCCGCACCAACGCGGCGACCGTGCGCGAGGCGCTCGCCGAGGCCGGCATCAGGCTGCGCGGCCAGGACACCACCTCCGTACCGCCCGAGAGCTTCCCGGGCGACGGCCAGACCGTCACCGTCATGCGGGTCACCCGCAGCCGCGAGGTCCGCGAGGAACCCATCCCGTACGCCGTCGAAAGGACCCGCGACCCGCGGCTCTTCGCCGGCACCGAGGTCGTGGTGCGCCAGGGCGAGCCGGGCGTTCGCCGGGTCACCTACGCGCTGCGCACCGTCGACGGGGTACGCCAGAAGCCGCGCGAGCTCTCCGTGGAGATCGTGCGCGAGCCGGTCACCGAGCAGGTACGGGTCGGCACCCGGCAGCTGCCGTCGTCCGTGAGCGGCGCCGACCACCTCGACTGGGACGCCCTCGCCCAGTGCGAGTCGGGCGGCCGGCCCGGCGCGGTCGACCCGTCGGGGAACTACGGCGGCCTGTACCAGTTCGACACCGGGACCTGGCGCTCGCTGGGCGGCAGCGGACGCCCGCAGGACGCGTCCCCCGAGGAACAGACGTACCGGGCGAAGAAGCTCTACGTGCAGCGGGGGGCGAGTCCGTGGCCGCACTGCGGCCGTAGGCTGTATCGGTGAGCACCACTGATCCCGACGCACTCCTCGGCCCCGCCGACATCCGCGAACTGGCCGCCACGCTGGGCGTACGCCCCACCAAGCAGCGCGGCCAGAACTTCGTCATCGACGCCAACACGGTCCGCCGGATCGTGCGCACGGCCGAGGTCGAGCCCGACGACGTGGTCGTCGAGGTGGGCCCCGGGCTCGGATCGCTGACCCTCGCGCTGCTGGAGGCGGCGGACCGGGTCGTCGCCGTCGAGATCGACGACGTGCTCGCCGCGGCCCTGCCGACGACGATCGCCGCCCGCCTGCCCGAGAAGGCGTCGCGCTTCTCGCTCGTCCACTCCGACGCCATGCACGTGCAGGAGCTGCCGGGCCCGGCGCCGACCGCGCTCGTCGCGAACCTGCCGTACAACGTCGCCGTCCCTGTCCTGCTGCACATGCTGGAGCGCTTCCCGACGATCGAGCGCACCCTGGTCATGGTCCAGTCGGAGGTCGCCGACCGGCTCGCCGCCCAGCCGGGGAACAAGGTGTACGGCGTCCCGTCCGTCAAGGCCAACTGGTACGCCGAGGTCAAGCGGGCCGGTGCGATCGGCCGCAACGTCTTCTGGCCCGCCCCCAACGTGGACTCCGGCCTCGTGTCGCTGGTGCGCCGCAAGGAACCGCTCGCCACGACGGCCTCCCGGCAGGAGGTCTTCGCCGTCGTCGACGCGGCCTTCGCGCAGCGCCGCAAGACCCTGCGGGCCGCGCTCGCGGGCTGGGCCGGATCACCCGCCGCCGCGGAGGCGGCGCTGGTGGCGGCCGGCGTCTCGCCGCAGGCGCGCGGCGAGGCGCTGACGGTGGAGGAGTTCGCGCGGATCGCGGAGGCCAAGCGGATCGCGGAGGGCAAGCGGATCGCGGAGGCGAAGCAGTGAGTGTGACCGTACGGGTGCCGGCGAAGGTCAACGCGCAGCTGGCGGTCGGCGGGGTGCGCCCCGACGGCTACCACGACCTGGCCAACGTGTTCCTCGCGGTGGGGCTGTACGACGAAGTGACCGTGACTCCGGCCGCGTCGCTGACGCTCACCTGCGCCGGGCCCGGCGCGGAGCAGGTCCCCCTGGACCGTACGAACCTGGCGGCCCGCGCGGCCGAGCTCCTCGCGGCGCGCCACGGGATCTCGCCCGACGTGCACATCCACATCGACAAGGACATCCCGGTCGCCGGCGGCATGGCGGGCGGCAGCGCGGACGGCGCGGGCGCGCTGCTGGCGTGCGACGCGCTGTGGGGACTCGGCTCGTCGCGGGACGAACTGCTCTCCCTCTGCGCCGAGTTGGGCTCCGACGTGCCGTTCAGCCTGGTGGGCGGGGCGGCGCTGGGCACCGGCCGCGGCGAGCGGCTCACGGAGCTGGAGGTCCGCGGGACGTTCCACTGGGTGTTCGCGATGGCGGACGGCGGGCTGTCGACGCCGGTGGTGTTCGGGGAGTTCGACCGGCTGAACTCCGCTGTCGCCGTGCCCGATCCCGTCGCCTCGCCAGCGCTGCTGGAGGCGCTGCGCACGGGCGACGCGGCGGCGCTCGCGGGCGCGCTCGTGAACGACCTCCAGCCCGCGGCGCTCTCGCTGCGGCCGTCGCTGTCCGAGACGCTCGCGACGGGCATGTCCGCCGGGGCGCTCGCCTGCCTCGTCTCGGGTTCGGGCCCGACGACGGCGTTCCTGACCAAGGACGAGGACGCGGCGGGGGCGGTGGCGTCGGTGATGGTCGCGTCGGGCACGTGCCGCGCGGCGCGTGTGGCGGCGGGGCCGGTGCGGGGGGCGACGGTCGTCTCGTCGTAAGGCGTTGCGGGGCGTGGGGGCCGCGGGTGGGGGCCGCTGCGCGTGCTTGTCCCTCCCCGCCCCTTCCCAAAACCGGGCTCCGCCCGGACCCGGTACCGCGCTGCGCGCGGTGTCCTCAATCGCCGGACGGGCTGCAAAATGCAGCCCCGCTGGGGGCACCTCCCACGGCCGCCAGGCCGTAGGGGGAGTTTGAGGCGCGGGGGTCCGGGGGCGGAGCCC
>NZ_JBKFFO010000046.1:0-12971 GCF_046506645.1 Streptomyces sp. 5K101
GGCCACAGCGTTCACCGACGCCCTCACGGCCATCACCGCACTGCCACGACACGGCTGACCCCACTGCCACCGTCCCTACGACCAGGAACCCGGAGAGGCCGGCAGACCGGCAGGTTCCGCACGCCCTTATCCCACCCAGCACAACGGCAGCCAGCAACACCGGACTACAGCCCACAACAACATCACCGACCGGTGAGCCGGGCTAAGGCAGTGTCTGGAGGAAAGGAAGTTCCTCCGGCATTGTTGGAGCAGTGTCGCCGTGACGCATAGAGCCAGCCGGGCAGGTAATGCCTCGCCGTAGACCCCGGCGCGCGGTCCCAGTGCTCGTGGTGGTGGCTGGGCGGGTGTCGAGGGGATGCTCACGCGCTATTTGGTCGAGAGAGATCCAGCGCGTCTCGACACCTCCACGGCCGCCACCACCTTGATGCTGGCGGGCTCGCGGTCGCCGATCGGATGCCTCAGCGCAACGCGGCCACGACGCCCCTGAAGAGAGTGGCACCGACCGGCGTCCCGAGCCCGCCAGTACTTGTCATCTGATCACTCGTTGGTGTTGGTGGTGCGAGCCCATCGCACGGTGACCTCTCGATACGCCCGAGTAACTCTGAGCTCCGGCAAGAGACCGAGGCCCGTGGGGTGAGCTGGTGCCACGAACGGCTACTGAGGTGGCGGACCGGGCCAATGCGGCCGAGTCCTGGGATTAGGTCGCTGCGTGGCTCCGCACGAGCTCGTGACCAGCACAAACACAAGTGCAGCACCGGGAGGGACCTTGATCTATTGCGGCATCGACTGGGCGGAGAAAACGCACGACGTCGCCCTCGTCGACGACACCGGCCAGCTCCTGGCCAAGCGTCACATCACTGACGACGCCACCGGCTACAAGATCCTGCTGGATCTGCTTGCCGAGTACGGCGACACCGAGGACACCCCGATCCCGGTCGCGATCGAGACCTCCCGCGGACTGCTCGTCGCGGTCCTGCGGACGGGCAAGCGCAAGGTGTTCGCGATCAACCCGATGGCCGCCGCCCGCTACCGCGACCGCCACTCGGTCTCGCGCAAGAAGTCCGACCCCGGCGACGCCCTCGTCCTGGCAAACATTCTCCGCACCGACATGCACGCCCACAGGCCTCTTCCGAACGACAGCGATCTCGGCCGCGCAATCGCCGTCCTCGCCCGAGCCCAGCAGGACGCCACCTGGAACCGCCAGCAGATCGCCAACCAGCTCCGTTCCCTGCTCCGCGAGTACTATCCAGCCGCCCTGGATGCTTTCGCGATGTGGACCAACGGTCTGTGCCGGCCTGAGGCTCGCGAGCTTCTCCGGCTCGCACCAACGCCCTCCCGCGCTGGGCGGCTTACTCGCACCCAGCTTCAGGCCGCTCTCAAACGGGCTGGTCGCAAACGCGGCATCGCAGCCGACGCCGACCGGCTACGCGGGGTCTTCCGCGACGACTACGCCCACCAGCCGCCCCTGGTCGAGGTTGCACTCGGCAAGCAGATGCTCGCCCTTCTCCTCCAGCTGGAGGCCGCCTGCTCCGCCGCCGACCAGCTCGCCGAGGCGGTGGAGGAGGCGTTCCCTCAGCATCCGGACGCTGAGATCATCCTCAGCTTCCCCGGCCTCGGCACCCAGCTCGGTGCCCGGGTGCTCGCCGAGATCGGAGACGACCGGCAACGGTTTGCCGACGCCCGCGGCCTCAAGGCATACGCCGGCTCCTCGCCCATCACCAGAGCGTCAGGCAAGAAGTCGTCCATCACCCGACGCTGGGTGAAGAACGACCGCCTCAACCACGCCGGCTACCTCTGGGCCTTCTCCGCGATCACCGCCTCACCCGGCGCCAAGGCCCACTACCACCGCCGTCGAGACGACCACGGAGACTGGCACGCCGCCGCCCAGAGGAACCTCTTCAACCGCATGATCGGCCAGCTCTACCACTGCCTCCAGCACGGTGAACGGTTCGACGAACTGGCCGCCTTCCCCTCACCGCCTTCGGCAACCGAGACAGCTGCCGCCTGACCTGCGGCATCGCGCCTTGCTCAGGTCGCCCACAGCGGTCGATCATTCGCAGATGAGACCCGAAGTTCAGACGTTCGTCGCCGACGGCCCCCTCCCCGACTGGGACGCCGACGAGGAGGACATCGACCGGCGAGTCAAACAACTCGAAGCCATATCCGCACCCGTCACACGGAACGAGGCGCAGGCCCTGGCTGCCTGCTTCGGCCCCGACGACTGCTACGGCGTCGCCTGGTCGCTGCTGCACCTGATCGAGACCAGCCCAGGCCCGGTGCCGGCGGTCGCACCACCCGGACCCGATGCCGATGACTGGCACCACACGCTCTGGAACCGCTGGGGAAACCACGGGCTCACCGACGAGGACTTGACTCGTTAGAGCCCTGAGGTGTCTGGATAGCCCCGTTCACCGGGCTGAGCCCTCGCCTGTTCGGCAAGCTGGTGACCGTACTGCGGCGCGAGGGTGCTGATGCGGTCCGCAAGGGCCGGCCGTGGAGCCTCCCGCTGGAGGACCGGGCTCTACTGATCGCGGCATACTGGCGCACGAACTTGACGATGCGCCAGCTCGCCCCGCTATTCGGGGTATCCAAGTCGGCAGCGGACCGCATCATCCACCACCTCGGGCCGATGCTCGCGCTCCAACCCCGCAAGCGGTTCGCCAAGGACGCCGTGCTCATCGTGGACGGCACCCTGGTGCCGACCCGGGATCACGCGGTGGCGGAGCAGTCCAAGAACTACCGGTACTCGACCAACCACCAGGTCGTCATCGACGCCGACACCCGCCTGATCGTCGTGGTCGGCCAGCCCCTGCCCGGCAACCGCAACGACTGCAAGGCATGGGAGGAATCCGGCGCCAAATCCGCCGTCGGCAGAACACTCACGATCGCCGACGGCGGCTATCCCGGCACCGGGCTCGTCATGCCCCACCGCCGGCGCAAGGGCGAAGACCTTCCGGACTGGAAGGAAGCACAGAACAAGTCCCACAAGCAGGTCCGCGCCCGCGTCGAGCACGTCTTCGCCCGCATGAAGACCTGGAAGATCCTCCGCGACTGCCGCCTCAAAGGAGACGGAGTCCACCACGCCATGCTGGGCATCGCCCGGATGCACAACCTCACCCTCGCCGGATAGACGAGCGGCCCGTACGACTGCCAACAACTCCCGAGGCAGCTCGGAGATCAATTACGGGACAGCTCTTAGGCCCGCCCCGCGGACGCTCGTTTGTCACTGGGAAACCGTGACACCCGGGAAGTCGCCGGCTCATAGCCGGGCGCCGCCAGCGAAACGCCCGCCCCTCACCGAGGGGCGGGCGTCGTGCTGTCCTACATGGCTTCCTGCTGCCGCTCCTTCGCCTCGCGGATGTCGCGCACGCTGGCGGTGAGGGTGCCGTCCTGCTGCTCGTAATGGGAGAGCGCCAAGCCGAGGCCGAAGAACGTGGGCGCCCATTCGCCGACGAAGATGCCCCACCTGTCGGCGCGGTCGAGGCCGGCGCCGGGTTCGGCTTTGAGGGACGTGGCCCAGGTGAAGATGGAGAGGCCGATGGACATGAAGGCTGCGGTGTAGGCGTGCTCACTGCGCAGGCCCTTATCGTGCAGCATCTTGATCATCACGTGTCTCCCTGGAGTGTGGGGTCAGGGCACTTTCACCAGCGTCACCCGGCTGGCGGACACTCGCATCTGGAAGCCGCAGCGGGGGACGCCTTGCGCGTATGCCTCCAATCAGCGCCGGTCGTAGGACGGCTCCGAAGCCGTGATCACACCAGACACCGCGAGATCATTTCACTCGTCACCGGGCGCCCGCTCACGGCAGTTCTGGGCGGTCACACCGAACCTTGAGCGGCGCTCCTCACAGGCCCCGGTGGCCTGAGTCAGTCGAAGAGGGCAACGAGTCCATTCACCCAGATCGCGAGGAACACAAGGGCCGCCACCAGACAGCCGACGCCCGCCAGCACACCGCCGACCGTCCACGGCTCGGATGGCGCCTCGTACTCCCCTTCCAGGTCGTCACGGTAGGAGGCGGGGTCGTCCCAGTCGACGGGGTGCCCCAGCTCCTTGGCGCAGGCGGTTCGCACCGCGATCAGCTGCCCCTCCGCGAAGGCGGTGGCGGCCTCCGCCTCGGGGCCGTGCCAGGCGAGGGCCTTCATCCGCCACCCGGGAGACCCGTACCGCGCCTCGAAGGCGGCGGTCTCGTCGGCGTTGCGGTCCTCTTCGAGGTACATCCAGCGTCCAGCCTCGGCGGCGTCGCCGTAGAGCCAGTACACCTCGGCCAGACGACGGCGGAGCGTCAGGTCGTGCGGGAAGGACGAGATGAGACCGCGCAGGCGCTGGCGCGCGACGGGAACCCGGCCGGCGGCCAGGTCTGCATCGATTCGGGCAAGGGTCTCTCTCAGGGGCATGGACGCATGATCGGGTACCGCGCTGACCTACGTCGACCTGGTTTTGTCGCTCAGGACTCGCTCGCTCTTAACGGCATCGGCTGAACCTCACTGAGACGGGACACCGCCAGTTACGGGACAGCCCTTAGAGCCGGCCTAGTGGTCCCGTCGGCCGGGCGCACCGAGCCGGCCTGCCGACAGGACGAGTACGACCGCCAGCAGGACGACGGGCAGCAGCGGCGCCGCCGTTCGCGCCGTGCCGACGACGAGGGCGCCGAGCGCGGCCCCGGCCGGGATCGCCGCGAGCAGGGCGACCCTGTTCCACTCCGGTCGGCGGTGCGCCAGGACGTCGGTGAGCAGAGTCGTGAGCAGCCCCGTCATGTACGTGGTGGAGATGCCCGGCGGCGCGGCGGCCCGGATCGTCGCGCTCTGGCAGCCCATCGCCAGGGCGGCGGCGCCCAGGAGAACGGCGCGGAGGGGCGCGGGAGGACTGCCGTCCACCGTGAGCCAGCCCACCAGGACCCCGCACAGCAGCAGCAACTCGCCGGCGAGCAGCGTTCGCACGCCCGACCGGTTCGCGCGTACACAACGCTCGCAGTACCGGGCGCCCGCCAGCACACCGGCGATGTAACCGGCGAGCGCGACGACGGAGTTCCCCGCCAGGTCGGGGTCGGACCCCCCGATCGCGATCCCGACCAGGGCGAGGTTGGCCGTCATCACACTGACGAAGACTCCCCCCAGGGCGAGGAAGCTGATCGCGTTCAGCACCCCCGTCACCAGCGTCAGCATCAGGAACAGAGCCCGGGACCGCGGACTTTCCGGCCTCGCCGGTGATGACGCGGACGTCTCCATCCGGGTACCTCCCTGGAATTCGCACGTGCCGCGCGGGTACGGGATCCGGCTGCCCTCCCCCGGCTCCGGCGCGTGTCGACGGTCAGCCTAGGGACGATCCACGCGGAGCCGGGGGAGGGCGCATGGGCTGCCCGGAGGATTCCGGGCGGGCGAACAGCGGGCGGGACCGGCCCGGAGCGTCGTTTCGCCCGCTGGCGTTCGGGACCGAGCACAGTGCCTGTCGCTCCTGTCCCCGCGCGGTACCTTTGCCGGACTCACCGGGATACCTGCCCGGCCGGAGGCGGAAAGCAAGTTGGCCAACATCCCCCGGACCGGATGGCCGGGGAGCAGTACGAGGAACCTGCCGGCCATGGCGGGCAGGAGCGGGAGCACGATGTTCTTGCGGACACGCCAGAACAGGTCCGCACCCGTGCCCGAGGCAGCCCTCCACAACTCGAAACCGGTGATGCCGCGGTCGGCCATCAGCAGCATCCCCGGCTCAAGCCGGGCAAGCAGGGCCGGGAACGAGTTGCTGTTCGTGGACCGACAAGGGACCGACCTGCGCGGCGAACACCGCATGCGCTGCGCATTCCACCATAGGGTGGCAACTCTCACCTGCGGATAGGCACTGGCTGCTGACCGCGCCCCGAACCGGGACGACCGAAGAACAGGCTGCCTACCCTGGACGGCGGCGCCGGGTGAAGGCCAACCGTTTTTCCTACTGTTCCAGCTCGCCATCGAGCTAACCGCCGCGGTCCTCGCCCCACCCTCGGCATCGACATCACCGTCGCCGTCAAGTGGCAGCGAGCCGCTGCTGACCGGGGAGGACCTATAGGCCGGCGGCTGGTGCCACGGATGCCGGTCGATCCCCGTGTGCGGGGGCCCTCACGTACAGGAAGCTGCAGAGGGAGAACGTCCCCTCGTCCCCGCGCAGCCCATCGGGTGAGGCGGCCGGGTCGTACCGGTGGACGAGGCTGTCGGCCACCAGCTCCCTGTCCATGGCGTCCAGTGTCGACAGCCAGCGACCGTCCTCGGGGGAGAGGAAGCCGACGTCCGGCATCAGCAGAAGCGAGGCGTCCAGGACCTCGCTGCCGTAATGCTGGACGAACGCCTCCCGGCGGGTGCTGTAGCCGCGGTCCAACACCTGGTGGAGGATTGCGTCGCGTACGGCCGTCCACCGGGCGACGTCGGCCGGTCGCGCCAGCTCTGCGGCCAGTCGGATGCCGCGGTCGAACGCGGACCAGCACATCAGGCGGCTGTGGGTGAAGTCCTTGCGCCCGCCACGCGTTTCCCAGATGCCCTCGTCGGGGCGGTCCCACGTGCCCGCGAGCCAGTCGAGCAGCGTGCTCAGATTCTGCCAGCCGTCGTATCCGGCCAGCTGTGCCGCATCGTGTGCCTGGCTGAGTGCGAAGACCACCTCGCCGTAGATGTCCATCTGCAACTGGTCGGCGGCGCCGTTGCCGAGCCGCACCGGGGCGGAACCCCGGTAGCCCTCCAGATGACCGAGGGTCTCCTCGGCCAGGTGCGGGTCGCCGTCCACCCGGTACATGATCTGCAGGGGCTCACCCGTGGCGGTCCCGCCGGCGCGCACTCGGACGCCGAGCCAGCGACGGAAGTCGTCGGCCTCCTCGTCGAAACCGAGGTCCAGCAGCGCCTTTACGGACAGGGACGCGTCACGGACCAGGTGTAGCGGTAGTCCCAGTTGCGTTCTCCGCCCAGCTGCTCCGGCAAGCCCATGGTCACCGCCGCGACGGGTGCACCGGTGGGTGCGTACGTCATCAGCTTGAGCGTGATCGCGGACCGATTGACCGTCTGCTGCCAGCGCCCGCGGTACCGGCTGCGCCGCAGCCAGCGGTGCCAGTAGTCGTACGTAGCACGGAACTCCTGCCAGACGCCCGGCTCGGTGAGCGGTGGAGGCGACTTCGCGCCGCGCTCGGACACGGTCAGTACGGCCGCGGCCCGCTGTCCCTCGTGGAGCACCACGTCGGCCCGCGCGTCCTGCCCGTCGCGTTCCAGGTGCACCGGCCCCGCGACATGGAGGAAGGCGGTGTTGTCCGGTCCGCCGAAGCGGGCGACGCCCGGCTTCAGCTCGAGGCAGTGCTCCGCGCGCCCGTAGTCGAACCTGGGACGGCACGCCAGCCGAAAGCCGATGGTGCCCCGGGTGGCGCGCATGACGCGGACGATGCGGTGCCGGTCCGCGGGGACTTCGGCTTCGCCCAGGGGCATGAAGTCGACGACTTCACCGACGCCCTCGTTCGTCATGAACCGGGTGACCAGGACGGCGGTGTCCGCCAGGTACAGCTGCCGGGTGGTGGCACCGGTCGCCTGCGGGGTGATTGCAAAGTGGCCGCCGCGGTCATGGTCCAGCAGCGCCGCGAACATGCTGGGGGAGTCGAAGCGTGGCGCGCAGAACCAGTCGAGCACGCCTTCGGATGTGACCAGGGCGGCGTGCGCAGATCCCCGATGAGCCCGTGGTCCGCGATCGGTGGATAACGACGCATGGCGGCCCCTTCGCCTGTCACCCGTTCACCACGCTACGGCGCGACGGCTCGGCGGGCATGCCGCCGTGGTCGGGCGAAGCCCCACCGGCTCCTCCGCGAGGCCTTCGGCTCAGGCGCACTCCAGCACGCCGCTCGCTGCACACCACACGCCGAGCGCCCGGTGGGCCGTTCCCAGGGGCTTCGTACGGCTGCCGCCCGGGGCCCGCCCACACGGCCGTGCCGCTCACCGTGTCGTCCGTCGCCTTGCCCGGAGGTGCCGGGCAAGCGGCAGCCGCCTTCACTGTCCGTAGTCCGGTGTTGCTTTTCAGGAGTTCGCACGACGGCTCACGGACCGCGGCGGTGATCGCGCCCCCCGGTCGTCGGGACCGCCGTCCTCGGCGCGATCACCATGGTCCCGCGATGCTGGCAGTCGTCGGACGGCGGATCGACAGACTCCGGGTGCGCAGGCCCATCGCCGAGACAGACGCCGAACCCGGCGAGGAGGCCCACGGCACCTGACGCCGCTATGCCAGCGCGTGGCCCGGCCGCGACCCGCCCGCATGCCGCGGCGTTCCGATGTGTGACTGCGCGGGCTGGGGGAGGGTGACGTTCACACGTGCTTGACGGCGACCTTGGCGGCCACGATCAACAGGCCGAGTACGAGGTTGACGGCCGCGGCCGTCAGCACCACACGACGAGAGGCGCCGGCCAGGACCACTGCGGCGCTGGCCCAGGCAACCTGCTGGACCACAGCGACGCCGAGCGCCAGCCAGGCGGCCGCTTCGAGCCCCATGCCGAGAAGCGGACTGATCGCGACAGCGGTGGCGGGCGCGACGGCGGCCTGTGCGATGGGCCATTCGTGGGCGCAGACGTGGCGGACTTCCCGCCAGCTCGCCGGTGTGTGGAGGAACCGGTCGCCGACGAGTGCGCAGTAGGAATGCGCGGCCCAGAACACCACTCCCGTGCACAGCAGGAGCAGCACCAGCTGCAGGCGCGGGTACGGTCCCGGCGTGCTGGCTCCGGCGATGACCGAGGCGGACAGCAGCGAGCCGTACACGGCACCCGTGTACGGCGTCCTGTCCGTTGCGGGCGGCTGCCCGGCGTCCGGTTCCTGCCCCGCGGGGTGCCGTGTCATCCGTCTATGATCGCCAAGTAGGCCTGCAACGCCGTGCCGTACTCGCGGCAGTCGGCACAAGGTGAGGAAAAGCAGACACGCACGGGCGTACCGCAGTCCGGCGCGCTGCTGCCGCGGGTGACCATTTCGTCGTCCGACTGTGGCCGGCGCTTGTGTACGCCTCGCCCGCCAGCAACCGCAGCGCACGTGAGGGGTCGGTCGCCAGCTTCTGGCCCTGGGCGGTCGCGGTCCTCGCCCCGACCGCGGCCGGGCTGAGGAGACCACCGGGCAAGGGCCGCGCCGGATGCCGGGCAGCGCCACCGCGATCGCCCCCGGTTCTCACCGGGGGGCGGGCCCGTCCGGCCGGCTCCCTCCCCGGGACAGCATCTGCTCCAGGCGGTCGAAGCGTTCGTGCAGCTCGCGGACGCTGTCCTCGCTCAGGCGGCGCGCGGCCTGTTCGGCCGTTCGGGCCAGGTGCCGGCGCCGCTCGGTCTCCCGGCCGACGAACCACGTCGCCAGGGCGGCGGTGACCATGCCGTAGGTGGTGATGCCGACGACCATCACCGCCGCGCCGACGACCCGGCCCCACAACGTCACCGGATAGAAATCCCCGTAGCCGACCGTGGTCGCCGTCTCGACCGACCACCACAGCGCCCTCGGGTACGTCGTCAGATTCGCGCCGACAGCGCCGCGTTCGGCGACGACGACGGCCCACGAGCCGGCCAGCATGGTGAGTCCCAGCCCGAACGTCGCGCCGCCGGCAGCCTTCGCGTGCAGCGAGTGGCCTTCCCGGCGGAGCAGGAAACCGATCGCCCTGACCATGAATGCGGGCTGCATGTTCCCTCCTCGGGAGCTCGGACGGCTACGGCGGATGTCGGCGGTCAACGCCCGCGCGGGCAGGCCCGGCAGCCGATCCTGCAGGCCTGGTCCTTGAGGCGTCCCGGCATGGTCCCAGTGTCGGCGGGACTCCGCGCGCGGGCGCTGCGATCAGCGCATTGGAGTGGCGCGGCCCCCTGAGCCTGTTTCTTCGAAGGCCGTCCGCCTCGGCAACTCCTCACCGGTCCCGGCGGGAGGCTGAGGCCCTGGTCGCGCATCATGACGGATGTGACCGTCGCCAGTGTCGATACCGGACCGCGCCGGCGGCACCGGCGGGCTGACAGCGATGGATGGCCAGGGCGGGACGGCGCTGGCGTGGCAGCCGGTCGCCGGCGCGACGAGTACACCGTCTTCCGGCAGCAGCAGGGGCAGACCGACACCGGTGGCAGCCACCCGGTGGTCCAGCTGGCCACGGTGGCCTCGGCCTCCTGGATGGACACCACCGGCGCTGAGCGGACGGACTACACCTACGCCGTCTCCGCCACCGAAGCGACGGGCAACACCTCGGCGACGCGGACCACAGTCTCCGCCACGCGCGGCGACTACGCGCCCGCGGCGGCGACGGGCGTGACGGCCCGTTTCGAGCGGCAACGGCATCGTCGTGCGCTGGACCCGCTCGACGAGCGACGACGTCGTCCACTACCGCCTGTACCGCTTCGGCTCCCTGTACACGGAGGTCTGGGGCAGCACCTACACGGACATGTGGGTCGACCACGGCAGTACGTACACCTACACGGTGACCGCCGTGGACGAGGCGGGTAACGAGTCCCTTGTGTCCGCCTCCGGGTCCGCCACGACCGACGGCGACCTGGACGCCCCGGCGCGCCCGTCGACTTTCTCCGCGCGGACGACGAGAGCGTGAACTGGGTCGAAGTACCGAACTCGGCGCTCCCACAGCGAGCTGAAGCACCCACGACCAAGGCGCACGTGACCGAGGCCGCCGCAACGCCGATGTGGATCCGGGCCCAGTCGTAGTAGCGCGGACCCTTCGCGCCGCTTCCGGCGCTGCGTCGCTGCCAGGCCGTGGCGGGCAGGCGGTGGGCGAGGACATCGGCGCGGATGGCGGTGCGGCCGGAGTTGATCCGGACCCGGGTGGAGCAGGCGACGGCCATCACGTAGCCGATGCCGTGTGTCTCCAGGGCAGTCCGCAGGTGAGGGTCCTGGCCGTAGGCTTCGTCGCCGGTCACCCAGGAGGCGGCGATGCCGGCGTCCAGCGCGGCGGCGATCATCTGCTCGGCCAGGCGGGGCTTGGTCGCGAACTGCACCGTCTCGGGTACCCCGGCCGCATGGCGGCGCTCGGCATCGGTGCACCAGGAGTGCTCGGGCAGATAGAGCCGGCGGTCGATCAGGGCCCGTCCCCGACTGGTGGCGTAGGCAAGGAACACGCCGACCTGGGAGTTCTCGATGCGTCCTGCGGTGCCGGTGTACTGCCGCTGCACTCCCGCCGAGGCGCCGCCCTTCTTCACAAAGCCCGTCTCGTCCACGATCAGCACCGCGCCGTTGGTGCCGAGGTGGTCGACGGCATAGGCGCGCACGTCGTCACGGACGGCATCGGCGTCCCAGCGTGCGTAGCGCAGCAGGCGCTGCATCGGCCCTGGCCGGACGTGACCGGCCTGCTCGGCCAGCTGCCAGCAGTTCTTGCGCTCGACACCCGACAACAGCCCGAGCAGATAGGCACGGGCGTTGGCCCGTGGCTCAACTCGGCCGAACCGTCCCGCGATCCGGGCCATGGCCTGGTTGAACATCGCCCGCCAGCGGGCAGGGTCTACGCTATGGCCTGCGGCCACCGCACGATCTTCAGGAGTCCACACAACCCCCGATGATCACGCGGTGGCCGTACCCGTTCCCAGCCGGGCCCACCGCCAGATCGCGAAACCAGACTGGAGTACTAGCCGGCACTCTCGTCGTCGCGACTGCGCCGCCTTCCCGCAGCTGGCGCCCCACCCCGACGTCCGCTAGCGACGCACGAGCGCGGCGGCTGGCCAGCCCCGAACAGGTGGCGCTGTTCGTCTCCCTCACCGGCATCGGCTTCGCCATCGGTGCCCTGAACGTCTGGGCCGTCGCTGTGGCCGAGCAGCATGGACAAGACATGCTGTCTGGCCTGTTGCCCGCCGCGTTCTCGACCGGCAGCTTCCTCGGCGGCCTCATCTACGGACGGCGCACCTGGCCCAGTTCCACCACGCGCCAACTCATCGCCAGCACAGCCGCATTCCTAGCCGGGTGGCTGCCGCTGCTCGCCCTCCCGGGGCCGTACACGGCCACCGCCGTGGTCATCCTGCCCGGCGCGTTCCTCACCGTCGTCGTCGCCTGCGCCTACGCGACCACCGACGCCCTCACCCCCACGGGCCGCACCAGCGAGGCGTATGCGTGGCTGATCCTCTCCATCGGCGCCGGGCAAGCCGCTGGCACCGCACTTGCCGGACGCCTCGCCGACCACGCCCTCGCCAGCGCCGCGCTCCCCGCCGCCGGAGCCGCCTTCACCCTCGCCGTCCTGCTTCTGGCCCGCCTCGGGCCGTGCCTCCGCCGGACCCGGGCGGCACCGCCTCCGACGCGCCTGAGCCGGCGGTCCCCAACTCGCGCCGATCAAAGTCTTTAAGGAGATCCATCCGTGGCTGTACGTACGAAGTGGACCGTCAAGCACACCTGCGGTGACGAGGTTGTTGGGCGACGCTGGAAATGCCGACGGGGCGGGCACTGAGGGTGCCGACGAGTGAGGACAAGATCGCCCCGCTGGGGTCGTCCCAGCGGGGCGGTCGTCGGCGAGGTGTCGCGGTGGTCGGTAAGGTGTGGGTCTGTCAATCGAGCGGTGTAACCAGGGTGGTTGGGGTTACTGGCGAGCGGCGGAGAGGCGGCCGTCGCAGGTGATGTCGAAGGCGTTCAGGGCGGTCTTCCAGCGCATGGTCCAGCGGGCCTGGCCCAGCCCTTGCCTGTGGGGTCGAGCGACATGATGGCCATGTAGACGCACTTCAGGGCGGCGGTCTCGTTGGGGAAGTGGCCTCGCGCCTTGACCGCCCGCCGGATCCTGGCGTTCACCGATTCGATCGCGTTGGTGGTGCAGACGATGCGGCGGATCTCTGTGTCGAAGCGGAGGAACGGGGTGAACCACGGACGGCATGCCCGCTGCGACCCTGGCGGCAACCACGGGCGAGCCGACCGGCGTGGCGTTCCTTGGCCACACCGTCCCGTCGGTCATCGACCTCGACAAGAACCGCGGCCAGGTATCCCTTGCATGGCGCCTGTCCCGGCTCAACATCACCTTCAAAGCGACCATCCGACACGTCCGCACAGGCCTCACAC
>NZ_JBKFFO010000047.1:0-12798 GCF_046506645.1 Streptomyces sp. 5K101
GACCGCGGAAGCAACTACATGTCAGCCGAGTTCGGGAAGACGCTCGACCGGTTCAGGCTCCGCAGATCTGCCGGCCGCACCGGGATCTGTTTCGACAACGCCATGGCCGAATCATTTTTCGGCGCCCTGAAGAACGAGCGCGTATCAAGGGTGACTTACCCGACCCGCGAGGCTGCCCGGCAGGACATCACTCGCTACATCGAATTCTGGTACAATCGCAAACGCCTCCACTCGGCGGTGGGTTACCGCCCTCTACGCGAAGTCCACGCCGAATACGAGAAGTTGCGAATTGCCGCGTGAAACAGTCGGTCAGACGCCTGTCCGGAAAACGCGAGGCCCCTCACTGCCCAGCGCGTCGAGGCCGTCGTACAGCCTCTCCGCGAGCTGCCAGGTCTCCACGTCCGCGGAACGGGACACGGGGACCACGTAGGCCGGGGCCCTGTCCAGCGGGCCGCCCCCGTCGGGGTCGGCGACCACCAGGCGCACACTGAGGTCGTCGTTCTCGAACCAGTACGACCACGCGCCGGACGCGGGGCGGCCGCCGGTCTCCTCGGCGAGGGCGACGCCCAGGATCCGGTTGACGTCGCCGCGGATCTCGTCGGCGAACGCCGCGCGGTCCCAGACGGCCTGCGCGGGACCGGCGTGCACCGCGAAGTCCTTCTTGTAGCCGCCGTGCGGCTCGAAGCGTCCCACCACGCCATGCTCCTACAGCAGCGGATCGTGCTCACCATCCGGGTGTCAGTACTCGCCGAGCAAATTCGAACACGAGTATGGTTTGCCTATGGCCGGAACCGACTTCCCCGACGACCTGCGCGCCGCGCAGACCCGCCTTCACCAGGCGACCTCCGCCAGCATGAGGACGTCGTTCACGCCGCGGTTCTTGATCTCGGTGAGGATGTGCATCCAGTGCTTGGCGCCCTCGCCGCCGTCGCCGGCCCACAGACCCAGGATGTCCCGCCGGCCCTCCGTGGTGACGGCCAGGGCCACGTAGATCGGCCTGTTGGCCACGGCGCCGTCGCGGATCTTCACGTGAATGGCTTCGATGAAGACCACCGGACAGACCGGGTCGAGGGGCCGGTTCTGCCACTCGGCCATACCGTCCATGACCTTGTCGGTGATCGTGGAGATCGTCTGACGGGAGACCTCGGCGCCATAGACCTCCCCGAGGTGGGCCTGGACCTCACCGGTCGTCAGGCCCTTCGCGGACAGGGAGATGACCATCTCGTCGACGCCGGACAGACGCTTCTGCCGCTTCTTGACGATCTTCGGCTCGAACGAGCCGTCACGGTCACGCGGCACGGATATCTCCACCGGCCCGACGTCCGTCAGCACGGTCTCGCCGCGCTTGCCGTTACGGGAGTTGCCGCCGTTCTTCCCGGCCGGATCGTGCTTGTCATAGCCAAGATGGTCGGTGATCTCGCCCTCCAGGGCAGATTCCAGCAGCCGCTTCGTCAGCTGCTGGAGCAGACCACCCTCACCCGTCAGCTGCAGGCCCTCGGCCTGAGCCCGGTCCACCAGCTCGTCGATCAGCTGGTCGTCCACCGCCTTCGACGGCTGCGGCTCAGCCGCCTCGACGGACTCGGCCTCGGTCACGTTCTCACTGGTCATCGGTGCATCTTCCTTGATCGGGAGTTACACCGAACGATCTACAGTCCCTCAGCGCACGGTCTGGTGCCTGGCAGTGCACGGGCCGGCCGCCTCGTCCCGTTTCGCCTCGGGCGACAGGTCGTACTCGGGGAAGACGACCGCGGCGTTCGCGCCGACGGCGAGTTCGCGCACCAGACGCTCGTGGGTGTGGGCGTTGCCGAAGACGAAGCCCGCGCCGTGGATGTAGATGATCACCGGGAGGGTGCCGGTCGCGCCGACGGGCTTGACGATACGCGCCCGGACGCTCCCTGTCGGACCGCCGGAAACGGTGATCCACTCCTCGTCGATCGCCGGCTTGTCGATTTCGCCGGACTGCACCTCGTCAACCGCCTTGCGCCGACCTCCGCCGGAGGCAGGTCAGAGGTAGGGCGGGTTGGCGGTCGCCTCCGCGAACGCTGCGGCGGGGGGCTCCAGAACGGGCTGCGTGAGGGATGCGGAGGTGGCTGACTCCTGAGGGGAGTGCGGTTGTCCGCTCGTGCTGGGTGTGAGGGCGCCGGGCACGGGGCCTGGATGCTCGGACGCGGTCGCGCTCCTGGCCGGCCGCCGGGTGCGGTTTACAGCCCGAGGTCGGAGAGACCGGGGTGGTCGTCGGGTCGGCGGCCCAGCGGCCAGTGGTACTTGCGCTCCTCCTCGGCGATAGTCAGGTCGTTGATGCTCGCGTGGCGCACGCGCATGAGGCCGTTGTCGTCGAACTCCCAGTTCTCGTTGCCGTAGGCGCGGAACCACTGGCCGGCGTCGTCGTGGTACTCGTAGGCGAACCGCACCGCGATGCGGTTCCCGTCGAACGCCCACAGCTCCTTGATGAGGCGGTAGTCCAGTTCCCGGTTCCACTTGCGGGTCAGGAACTTCACGATCTCGTCGCGGCCGGTGACGAACTCCGCGCGGTTGCGCCAGCGCGAGTCGGGCGTGTAGGCGAGGGCGACCTTCTCGGCGTCGCGGGTGTTCCAGCCGTCTTCGGCCTGGCGGACCTTCATGATCGCCGTTTCCCGGGTGAACGGCGGGAACGGGGGACGCTGCTCGGACATGACGCACTCCTCTGGGAAGCTCTACGAGAGTGAGAACGGTCGTTCTCGCGATGTGCCCTGATACTATGAGAACGATGGTTCTCACGCAAGGGGGAAGGAAACATGGACACCGATCTGGCACGCGAGCGCATCCTGGACGCTGCCGAAGACCTCTTCTACGCCCGAGGCATCCAAGCCGTCGGCATGGACGTGATCCGCGACGCCTCGGGCGTCACACTCCGGCGCCTCTATCAGCTGTTCCCCTCCAAGGGCGACCTCGTCGAGGCCTACCTGGCCCGCAGGGATAGCCGCTGGCTCCAAAACCTTGCCACCCATGTCGACACAGTCGCGGAAACTCCGCAGGAGCGGCTGCTCGCCGTCTTCGATTGGCTGGAGGACTGGTTCACCCAGCCCGACTTCCACGGGTGCGCCTTCATCAACTCCTTCGGCGAGCTGGGCGGCACATCACCCCAGGTCGCAGCCTTGACCCGGCACCACAAGGACACCTTCCACGCCTACCTGCGGGAACTCACGACAGCTGCGGGAGCGGCAGCAGACACCGGCACCCAGATCGCCCTGCTGGCCGAGGGAGCCATGACCACCGCTGCCATCTCAGGCACACCCGCAGCGGCCCGCCAAGCCAAGCAGGCGGCGCAGCTACTGCTGCTGACGCTCGACACACGCCACGTCGCCTTCCCCTCGTAGCGGAGAGTCGTAGGGGCCGCGGCCACGGTGCGGGACGGTCGGCGCCGCCAGGCCTGCTCTGCTCCTGCTCCTGCTCCTGCTCCTGCTCCTGCTCCCAGTGCAGCGCATGCTCCCACCACCGGCACACCAGCGCGTGCGCCAGGCCAAACACTTCACCCGGCCCACCCCCGGTCAGACCGCCCGGCGGGCGCCCTGACCGGGCAGGGAGGGCAGATCCCCCACATGGCCACCAACGTGACTCCGCCCGAGCGGCTGGGACAGGCGCGCCTTACGGACGGCCGCCGGCTCGGCTGGGCAGAGTGGGGGCCGCCTGCCACGGCCAGATGGCGCCCTCGCAGAACTGCTCCGGCCACGTCCGCTCCGCGCGGGGCCCGCGCCAGGTCACCCAGTCCATCAGCCGGATGTCCTGCGCTCCCGGACCGGTGGCCGGGGGAGAGGCCGAACCCGAACTCGGGCCACCGCAGCCACAGGCTGGAGTCGATCCGCTTGCCCATCGAGGCGTGCGGGGAGTGCGCCTCCAGGACCATGGCCGCGCCGTTCGAGGCGGTGCGGATCATCTCCAGCGCCGACATTAGCGGGCGGGCGGCCTCCTCGTCGGACGCGCCGTTGGTGGTGATCTTGTACAGCGGGCCGATGCTGATCAGGTCCGGGCGCACCCGCTCCACCGTGCGCGCAAGCCACGCCCGGTCCGCCGCGGCGGTCAGGTCCAGGCCGTCCGGGCGCACCTCCAGGTGGAAGTGGCCGCGCCCGATCGGCGCCCCTTCGTCGGCGGCCGCGTCGGCCATCCTGCGCAGCCACGGCCGGACTTGGGCGTCGGCGTTCTCCGCGTCGACGAGGAGCACGCGCACCGGCTCGATCCGGGCGCGCTTCCACGGGTGCAGGCCGGCCGCCGCGCGCATCAGGATCTGGCGCAGCAGCAGGCTCTTGCCGCCGCCTTCCCCGGCCGTGATCATCAGCCGGTCCCAGCGGGCGAGGACGCCCGGGATCACCCACTCGGGGACGTCGTCCGCCTCCTGGAGGAAGTCGAGGAGGTCCCGGGTCGGGGCGTCGTCGGAGGCCTGGCGGTCGCGCACCCTCCCGGGCCGCTTCCACCGCGCGCTCCGCGGCTTCCGAGGCTGTGCCCTCGCGGCGCTGAACCGCCGTCATGGTCCGGGTGCCGGCGGCCGCGAGCGCCCGCCACTGCGCCTCCTCGCGGATGATCGCTGCGTAGTGCAGCGCGTTGGCGACCGTGGGAACCGCGTCTTGCAGCTGGTGCAGGAACACCGAGCCGCCCATGCGCTCCAGGTCGCCCTTTGCCCGCAGCTCGCGTGTGACCGTGATCGGGTCGCACGCCCGGCCACCAGCGCGCAGGGAGCACAGCAGGTCCCACAGCTCCCCGTGGCGCGGCTCGCGGAAGTCGGTCGGCTCCAGCGCGGACACCAGGTCAGGGACCAGGTCCTGCACCCCGTCGCGCAGCAGCGTGCCCAGCACGGCGTACTCGGCCTCCCGCAGCTCCTCCGCCCGCCCGTCGGTGATCACAGACCCGACCCCCTCGCCAGGATCGCCTCGACCGCAGCGGCCGTCTCAGGATCCATCTCGCCGCGCCGTGCGCGTGCCTGCTCCGGCATCACCGGCACCGGCCTCGGGCGGTTCTTCTCGCAGTGCACCGCCAGGTCCAGCCAGCCCCTCGCGAGCATTTCCGCCGCCCGAGCCTTCACCCACTCCACCGAGTCACCCGCCGCCAGCAACTCCCGGGCCTGCGCCCGCAACCGCGCCCGCAGGCCCGCCGTGACCCGCCTGCCGGCCGCCGCCTCGTACGCGTCGACCACCGCATCAGCGTCGTCGCGGTCCGCCGCCGGGACACCGGCATCAGCCACCGCCCGTCCCGGCGCAGCCGCCTCTCTCTCCCCCGTCCGGCGCGGTGCCCTCCGAGGCGTCAGCGCCGTCCGGGACCGGAGAGAGAGAAGAGGGAGAAAAGGAAGGAGAAGGGGGGCATCTTCCGGGGGTGTCCCGGAAGAATTTTCCGGGGGGGCGGAGATTTTTCCGGGGGGGGCGGCCCAGCACAAGCGTCTGGGGCCGCCCTACGGTGCCGGTGATCGCGCCCACCACCGCCTCAGTGGTATCGCGGCGGCGCACCTTGTACAGGGCGCGAGCTCCCGGCAGATACCGCTGGCCACTCCCCCGGATCACCAGCCCTTCGACACCCGGCACCTGCGTCCAGGACGTCAGCCACTCCTGCGCCGGCGCCGGGTCGGTCGTCTCCGGGCACAGCGTCCACGGGGCACCCAGCCCGCGGTCGGTGAACAGCTCCTCCAGCTGCGCGCGCCGTCCGTACCAGCCGGTGTCCGAGGCTCCACCGGCGCCGCTCAGTGGAAACGGCACGGGGCCGGGAGGCATACGCCTCTCGGCCCCGGCTGTGCTTCTTGAGTTCTTTGGATCGGATCTGACCGGGTCAGATTCGGTGGACCGTGTGCAGTTTCTTCGCGTAGGTGCCGGTGCCGTCCAGGAGTGAGGCGCCGCCGAGGTCGGACATGGTGGGTCCGTTGACGGTCTTGCGGCTGGAGAGGAATCGGCGCTTGCCGGCCGCGTCCTTGCCCAGGTAGATGCCCACGTGGTCGACCGTGAGGGTCGGGTTGTCGTCGCCCGAGTCGGCGTTGAAGAGCACGAGGTCGCCGGGTTGCAGCAGAGCCGCAGTGGGCGGGGCCGTGCCGTCGGTCGTCTGATCGACGCGTACGCCGGGCGCGTGGTCGACCATGTCCCGGGACTTGCGCGGGATGCGGGTCTTCGAGGTATCGGCGCCCGCTGCCATCGGAACGCCCATGTGGTATCCGTAGACCATGCGTGTGTAGCCGGAGCAGTCGAGGTTGCCGACCTGCTTGCTGGAGGGCCCGGTGTAGGTGCCGTCGGGGAAGGTCCAGCCGACGTTCATGTACTCGTGGAAGTCGGCGCCTTCGTAGCAGTAGCCCTGCGGGTCGAGGTAGCCGTACCCCGACTCGCCCAGGACCTGCTTGTCCTTGGCCGGTCCGGAACCACTGGTCACCGTCGGGGCTCCGGCGAGGAACATCGCCGCGTAGGCCAGGACGTCCGGCGCCGTGGAGCCGGCCCAGCCGCGGATGATCTGTTCGAGCGCCGGAGTCCAGGTGCCGTCGAACGGCTCAGGGAGCACGCGCACCCACTCCCCGTGCGTGACGCTCGGCGGCGTCGCCCAACTGGCGGCGCCCACCTCGAAACGGCTGACGAGCAGCTTGACCGGGAGGTTGGTACAGCCGTCGTTGGCAAGCGCGCGCAGGCCGACACGGCCCTTGCCGAAGGTGGAATCGGTGACGTCCACGGTCCACCCGGACGGCTCGGTGGAGGCGGAGCGCCAGGCCTTGACCTGGATGCGGGTGCCTTGGCGGCGCACTCGGATCGTCCAGTCGGTGCCCGCGGGAACGCCCGTGGCGAGGGTTACGGCTGTGATGAGCTGGGTGACCGCGTCGGCGACTTCCTTTTCGACACGCAGTTCGACCGCGCCGGAGGTGAGGAACGACAACCGGGCGCGGTAGTTGTTGTGGGTGTCCTGGTAACCGAAGGACAGAGCATACGAGCAGGCCTGGCCGGTGGGCACCTTGTCGAACCGGGCCACGGATCGCACGTCGACGTCGGTGATCTCGTCGTCGCGCAGTGTGGCGTGGCGGCTGGCGAAGTCGGTGGTCAGCGCGATGGTGCCGGTGCCCGGCACGACCGAGTAGTCCGTGTCGGCGGGGCCGAGGGTGGACCAGCTACCGCCGCCCCAAGAGGTGCCCCAGTACTTGCGGTCCGCCGCCGGCAGCGACGTGTCCGGCAGCGTGCGCTGGAAGTCGTCCACGAACGGCTTCTTGTTCTCGGTGAACGTCCGCGTCGGGCCGGGCAGGACGACAGTCCGGGCGCCGCGGGTCAGCAGGGCTATGCGCTTGCCGCCGGAGGTGACCTCGGTGCGGGTCGGGGTACCGGAGAGGACGGTGGCGGTGAGCGGGGTGTTCAGCGTGACCGGGGTGAAGTACGAGGCGTTCAGCGGGGGCAGCGTCACGGAGGAACGGGCCGAGGTCATGCCGGTCGGCCCAGGGAAGGGCTCGACCGGGACAGGTGCCGGCCCGGCGGCCTGGGCCGGGGTGGCGACGAGACCGCTCAGCGGGACGGTGGCAGCGGAGGCTGCGAAGAGGGCGAGCAGGCTGCGCCGTGAAGTGTGGGACATGAGGTCATGATCCGTGCAGGTAGGGTGAAGGAGAGCGTCACCCCTGGTCAAAGCCCGTTCTCGTACCGCGCGCACAGTATGCCCCTGTTTGTGGGTCTTGCACGGCTGATAACCGCCTTGACTCCCATCGCCTCAGGAAGAGTCAATGCCGGGATCTCCGCCCGTCGCCACCTCATAGATGAGACCAAAAGCTCACCGCATGCGCCGCAGGCCCGTCTGGCTCTGTCCACGAGAACAGGCAGCAGATGTTCAGCTCCAGGGGCGGCACCAGGAACGAGGCACATTCGATGTTCACGAGAACCGGTTCTGGCTCACTTTCCGTGAAGGGCTGACTGAGTGTGATGTCAGTGGCGTGTGATGAGATGGCCGGACTATGTGGTCTGTCGTGAACGACTCCGATCGAGTGCAGTGGCACTACACCCCCTTCGAGAGCGTGGGCCCGCTCCGCTTCGGCATGGGTCACGAGGAAGCCGGCGCCGCGATGGAGCTGCAGGGGTTCACTGGAACCGTCTCCGCCATGCACCAGCGACACGGTGACCTTGTGCTTCAGGCCGTCTTTCGCGAGATGACCGCCCCGGCGTACGTAAGGGCTGTCACCGTCTATTACAGGGAATCCGGCGGGCTGGCCTGCGTGGTCGTCGACGCACTGTGTGGACCATTGGTCTCGATGGACGGGATGCAGTTGGTTGGGCGGGTGCCTTCCGCGCTGACGGACCAGTTCCACGATTATCAGGAGGGGCGCGGCATGAGCCCCATGATCTCTGTCGAGGGTGATGCGGCGTCGGACGAGCTCGGGATCATGGTGCGTGCGCAACGAGCCGGCGACATCCTGCTGTCACGACCGGTCTTCGCGCGATTCGACGGCTGGGCTTACACCGTGCATGACTGCGTCCCTAGCGACGAGTGGACTGTCCGCTGACAATGGCGCGACCTCAAGTGGCGCACGGACAGGGCACCAGGTCAGTGACGCCTTATATGCCCTGACTGCAAGCTTCACGAGTAGAGCAGGACGCGTTTGCGGAGGAGGGCGAAGCCGGCTCGGCCGAACATCTGACGCTTGAGCATCTTGATTCGGTTGACGTGCCCTTCGACGACGCCGGAGCTCCAGGGCAGGGTGAGGCCAGCGATGACGGCATCGCGGTCACGGTCGATGCCTGCGGCGAGGGTGTGGAGGCCGGGGAGGTCGTCTCGCCGGACGGCGTCGAGCCACTGCGGCAGCCGTTCGCCCCGGCGCTCGGTGAGCATCTGGCCGAAGGAACGGACGTGGCCGGTGAGAGCGTCGAGTTCAGGGCAGTGGACCAGAACGGCCTTGAGCCGAAGGTGCTCCGTCTCGGTGAGGGTCTCCGGCCGGCGGAGGATCCATCCGGCGACGACCCGGGGTGACGGTGGGCGAGCTGTGACGAGGCCGGGTGAGAGCCGCTTCTCCCGGAAGTAGGCGCGAACCCGCTGGTAGCTGCCCTGATAGCCGAGCGGCACGATCTCCTCCCATGCCGTCCATGCGTTGGTGCAGCCTTGGGTCCAGCGGTCATCCAGGTAGGGCTTGAAGGCGTCGAGTTTGGACGGCCGACCTTGCCACTGCCCGTGGAACAGTTCTTCCGGGGTCGTTGCGTCGGCGAGGAGCTTGACGGTGCGGGAGGTCATATGGAGTTGGCGGCCGATTGCCCTCCGGCTGAGCCCGGCTGCCAGTAGTTCGTGGACGGTCGCGTGCTTGTCGCGGGTGCGGTCAGCGAAGCGGTGTCCCCTTGGCCAGGGCGAGTCGGAGGGGTCTTCGAGCGCCTTCGGCTCGGGGGCCGACTGGGCTGGATCCGGAGCCAGGACCTGCAGGCATCCGCGGTGGTCTGCGACGCACCGCTCGGCGGCCTCGCTCAGGTTGTGCCAAAGATGCCACCGGTCCGCGACCTGCACCGCTTGTGGTGCCCCGGCAGTGGCACCTTCGGCGAAGAACGGTGCCCGATCGCGGCAGACCACCTCCACCCCGGGCCGTTTCACGAGCCAAGCGGCCAGGCTGGACGCCTCTCGGTCGGGCAGCAGATCGACCGGACGCCGGCTTTCGACGTCGACCAGGACAGTCCCGTAGTGACGCCCTTTGCGGGTCGCGTACTCATCGACGCCAATCACCCGCGGGGCCGGAACTTCGGGGTCGGGCAACGCTTCGACCAGCCGCAGCACCGTGCTGCGGCTCACGGAAACGCCGATCACGCTCGCCAAGCGGGCACCGGCCCGGCCGGCGAGCGCGAGCCCGACCGCGGCCAGCGTCGACCGCAGCCGCTCGGTCCGCCGACCGTACCGACGCGTCAGCCCTGGCAACTGTTCGGCGAAGGTCCGCTGCCCGCACGAGGTGACCGGACAGAGGAATCTGCGAACGCGCAAACAGAGAGCGACCCGTCTACCACCGCTGGGAACGTCCGCGGGAAAGCGCAGGTACGAGCTGTGAACCCGCCGTGACCAGCTTCCGCATCTGGGACAGACGGCCCCAGCCACCGTGCTTCGAGCATCTATGCGTACCGCCTCGTCGTTCACGTCGACCGACAGCACCGCCACGTCCGCGATCGACGGGAACAGCAACTCCTCCAGCCGAAGCACCACTTCTTCCACGAGCCGAACTGTCAGCCACACCCCACCCGGTACGGGCCATTTTGGGCAACTTCGCCAGAGGCCCACTCACCCGACAACCGTCACTCAGCGTGCAAGCTCCACGGAAAGTGAGCCAGAACCGGAACTCGTGAACAATCCGATGCCGCGTCAGACCCTTGGTGACTCCCGAACCGCTGTCGAAGGGCTGCCTGTTCTCGTGGACAGAGCCATACGGGAGCGCGTCGATGCCTGGCATCCGGATTTCCACCACACCCCATTGTCTTGGCCGACACGCAGTTCTTGCCGGCGTTTTCAACAGCTGCTGTCGGTCTCAGTGCCTGCTCCCCGGGCCTCGCCGCCGGAGCCTCGCGGTTGGCGCAGCCGTGATCCCGCCCAGAGCGCAGAGGCCTCGGCCGACGCGCAACACCGGCGAGCGCCCCGATCGCCGGCAGCGTCCGCGCCGCCCATCCCGCCCTTCTCTCTCCCTTCACTCCAGCCAGGGACATGGGCGAAAGCGGCCGCAACGGGGATGTCAGCACCCCGACCACGCCTGTACGCCCGTGGTGACCTGGGCGAATGTCGCCCGGCTGCGAGGGCTCGCGCAACGTGCATCGAAACACCTAGCGCAACAGGAAGGCGCAACACCCAGCGCAACATCTGCCGCAACAGTGCTGAGGTCAGCGGTCCACGGCGGGCAGGTGGGCCAGGCCGGTGTCGAGCATGATGCGGTCGACGGTCTCGTGAAGGGTGCCGTCGGCGCCGATGACGGTCTCGAAGCCGCCGGGCAGCAGATCGCGCGGCCGGTACCAGTCGCGCAGCTGCGTCTCGCTGACGTGGTCGGCGATCGGCTTGGTGGCGTGTCGGATGAGGGTTTCACCGAATGGCACGTCCAGGTAGTACCCGTGGGTCGGGCCGCGGTGGTCGGCGCGCAGCTGGGTGAGCATGTCGCCGTAGCGGTCGGCGTAGAGGATGCCTTCGACGACGACATGGAATCCGGCGTCCAGGGCGTAGCGGGCGGTCAGGTCGATCAGGCCGATGTTCGCGGCGCCGGGCCGGTCGTGCTCGCGGAGCACGATGCGGCGGAGGTTGTCCTGGCCGACCAGGGCCAGGCCGCGGCCGAAGCGTTCGCGCAGGCCGGCCGCGACGGACGACTTCCCCGAGGCGCTGTTGCCGCGGATCACGATCAGCCGGGTTCCTTCGGTTCCCACCATCACGGCGGTCACGCTATCGACGGCCGGTGACAGTGGCGGTGGTCCGGGCGGCCATCGGCCGATGCCGTTGCCGTGGTTAACCGGTGGCTTCCGGTCCGGTGCCGAGGGGTCGACGGCCGGCTGCCGACGGGTGCGGCTGAAGCTCGGCCGGGGCGAAGGCGAGCTGGGCGGCGAGTTCGGCAGCAGTGCGGCCGCGTCCGCTGCGGTCGTCTGCTTCAGCGGCAGGGTTCGGGCGGGGACCGATGCCCAGCGGGCGGCGCAGTGTGCTCACGCGGTCAGTCTCCCAGCGCGTGCGAGTCGAGCACGCCCCGGTCCCTCAACTCGGCAAGGTCGGGCAGCTGGAAGTGGTGGATGAAACCAACGTCCAGATCGGCCTCCGTGGCCACGACGCGGACTCGCGGCTCTGCGGCGGCCACGCTCGGGGCTGTCGCCGACGCCTTGGGACCGTGGCCAAGTCGTCGGCGTTTGTCGGCGGTCACAGCTGATCATCGTACGGCGGGGCCGCGGTCAAGAGCTGGAAAAGCCTGGTCACCGACCGCCTTCGACTGACAGGGGGGAAGCCGGGTTGCACGGCTTGCCCGTACCGGAGTACGGGCCGTCATTCAACTGCGGAAGAAGTACGGGAATGAGTGGGGCATCGGCACGTCGGGGGGAGACGAAAAGTTCGCCAACCACTCGCGTGCCGACCACGCACGCCTGACTCATGGAGACACCACGATGACCACGACGGACCCGGCCGCGACTCCGCCCCGCGCTCTGGAGCCCGGCCAGGACAAGAGCCGACTGCTCCACCACGTCGTCACCGCGCTCCTAGCGGCCGGCTTTCGGCTACGTCCTGTACCAGCACCCCGCACTGCGGGAGACCGCGGCGGCCTTGGGCGGTCTGGGCACCCTGGCCCTGGGGCTCGTACTCGCCGCACGGAACCGGTGACACGCCCGGCGCTGGGTGTCCCGGGAGCGGAGGCCCGGGACACCCAGCCGCGGGCGGTACAAGTGCCGCCGAAGGAACGTGGGGCAGGAAGCCGAGCGGGCTGTCGCCGAGGCTCGGTAGACGACGCAGTCGGGTAGCTCAGCGAGGAGCTGCAGCCCGGGATGTGTCCACAGGCTCGAAGGTTGAGGGTGCGGCACAACCTCGGGCATGGCCGAAAGGGGATGGTTGGTGGTGACTGATCGGCCACCTTTTCGAAGATCCGCATGCGTGTTTTGGCCCAGGTGACAGGTTGTCGGGGCCTCCCCCTGAGTGGTGGACACGCTGATACTGGATCTGCTTGATCCGGAGGAAGCGAGAACACCGCCGATGGCGATGAAGGACTACTCGGACGAGTTCAAGGCCGATGTCGTGGCCCTGTACGAGTCCACGCCCGGGGCGACGTACAAGAGCATCGCCGCTGACCTGGGTATCAACAGGGCGACGCTGCGTGAGTGGGTGCTGCGGGAGCGGGATCGTCGTGGCGTCGCCCCCGCC
>NZ_JBKFFO010000048.1:0-10904 GCF_046506645.1 Streptomyces sp. 5K101
GCCACTCCGCGAACGGGCAGCTCAGCCCCGTGGACTTCGAACACCGGCACCAGCAGGAGTCCGCTAGGCTCACGCTGGCCGCATGACAACCCCGAACGCGTGTCCACTTCCGCGGGGGAAGGCCCGTGCTCCACGTCCTCGCCTTCGCGCTTCTGGGACTGAGCTGGATGGCGACCTACGAGGCGGACCACCCCGGGGCCTTCCCCGGCCGTCCCGACGAGAGCGACATCGACTTCGGCGTGAGACTGTTCGCGCTGTCGTTCCTCGCGGAAACCGGTGCGGCCCTGGCGCTTCGGAAGGTACGCGCCATGCTCATCGTGTCCGGGGTGTACCTGGCCCTCGCGGTGTACAGGATCATCATGATCTACCCGCATCTGTACGTCTTGTAGTGAACGCGCCCGGATCGACGGCCGTGATCAAGTAGGTGACTCCCCTGGCGTCTCCGAGAAAGGCGTGACGGCCGAGTGCGACCCCTCGCACGGCGCGGGCTCCCTGCTCTCAGCCCGCCACCGCGAGCCCGAAGAACGAGCGTCGGGTGCACGCTCGGGGACTGCTCGAAGAACAGCAGCCGTGCCTTGCCAGGACGTGAAGAAGCCGCGAGGTCGTGTCTTTGCGTTTTCAGAGTGCGGCCTCCTTGTCGCAGGTGACCGGGATCCGGGCGTGAAGCCGCTGATCGCCCGCCGGGGCACTGAGCACGGCTCCGGCCTGGGCACCCGACTGGGTCCGCCTCGGCGGGGCTGTCCTCGGTGCCTTACGAGGCGACGAGGTCGGCGGCGACCGTACGGAAGCACGTCTCCGATACCGCTCTCGCCCCGCGCCTGGCCGCCCACCACATCCCCGTCCGGCCCGCCCGGCACAACCGCGCTGGTCCAACCCGCCCAGGACCTTCCGCCCGCAGTCCTCGCCCCATACTCGGCCTCCACGTCGTTACCGCCCAGCAGTGGCGCCAACGCGCCGCCACCGACTGGAGCGCATACCTCGCAGCCCGCCGGACCGGAACACACCCGGCCGAACAACGACGGCGCAGGTCCACCCCCGGGGCAACCGGCATGCCTCAGATGACGGGCCGCCATCCCAACGAGCCCGGACCGGGCAGGACCTCAGAACGGGGGATCTGCCGACCATGGGTGTGTCGTCGGTACAGCGGGCGTTGGGGGGCGGGGCTGCTGAAGGACGGCCAGGGCTTCGTCGATACGGCCGAGGTCGATGAAGTAGCCGGCCAGGTCGTGGCTGTTCCTGCGGTCATGTTGCTGAAGAACGGCGATGGCTTCTTCGGTGCGCCCGGCGTCGGCGAGAAGCCGAGCGATGCGTTCCGCCGCGTACCAAGTGGTGCCTTCGGGGTGGGCTCGGGCCCGTTCAACCGCCTCGTCGACCCCGCTGCAGGCGGCGATCAGCGGCAGCCGCATCCAGAACAGCTCCCACTCATTCTCGCCCCCGCGGGCGGCGCCGAGGGCGTCGAGGTGGGCCAGGCCGTCGGAGGGGCGCCCCTGGTCGAGACACAACTCGGACAGGGCGTGCAGAATCCAGTCGTCGCCGTGGTGGACGTCGGCCTGGGCGCGCATCACGGCGATCGCCTCGTCGCCCCGGCCGTGCCGGGCCAGGAGCTGCGCGAGCTCGTAAGCCGAGTTCGGGTTCCAGGCCGCGGGTCCGTCGGTCTGCCCGTACGCAGCGATCGCGCCCCCAACGTCGCCGCGCTCCTCGAGCAGCTCCGCCAGCCGCTGTACGGCCTCCCCGTGTCCGTCGGTCGCCGCGTAGGCGCGCAGTTCCTCGATCCGGCCGTGCCGGGCCAACAGGTCGGCGAGCTGGTCGCGGTTGTTGACCGAGGTGATCTGCCGGCGGTGCCTGAGCAGGGCGATGGCGTCGTCGATGCGGCCCTGGCGCTCGCGGATCGTCGCGAGCAGGCCGATCGCCGTGTCGGGGTCGAGGCCGCGGCAGCACCACGGGCCGTCGCAGCGGTGGTCGGCCCGGATCCGGGCGGCGAACAGCGCGGCGGCCTCCTCGTCGCGGCCGGCGACGGCGGCCACGTCGACCAGGGCGGTGGCGAGCGCCCAGTCGTCGGCGTGCGGCAGCAGCATGGTGAACGCCTCCCCGGCGCGGCCGTGCCGGGCAAGTAGCCGCGTGTAGGCCTCCAACGCCATCGGGTGCCCGACGGCCATCCGGGCCCGGACGGTCTCGATCGCTTCCTCGATCCGGCCCCAGCCCTCCAGCAGCTCGGCGGTCGCTACGACGGCCGTCCACCAGCCCGTAGCGGTGTACGGGGCGAGCACCTCCAGTGCGTCGGCCTGTCGGCCCCGCTCGCCCAGCAGCCGCGCCCACACAAGCGCGCAGAACCACTCCCCACGTCCGGCCCACTCCTCCACCACGGCTGCATGGCCGTGGTGGAGCAGCCGGGAGACCAGTTCCGGCGGGATGCAGCCGGACCGCGTCCGGGCCCGAGAGTCAAGATCAGCAGAGTCCACGGCCACGCACCATAGCGCCGACCTCTGACAGCCCTGCGATACCACTGGCAGTTTCGAACACAGCACGGTTGGAATGATGCTCCCGGCCCGTCAAGCAGGCCGGGCACACATCCGTTCGGGACCGGACCTGCGGGCCGGCGGCTGGTGCCACGGATGCCGGTCGACCCGTGTGCGGGGGGCCTCCACAGACGCGGACCCCCCGCGGGTGGGTCAGAAGGCGGTAGCGCCTTCCAGGCCCCACCAGCCGCTGTTGTAGTCGGCCTTCCGCAGGCCGCCGGTCGCGAGGCCCTGGTACTGCCACAGCAGATAGCCGTCCGAAGCCTCCAGGTCGGGCCGTCCGTCGCCGGAGGTGTCGCCGACGCCGAGGATCGGCTGCATGGAGTTCCAGCCGCCGTTGCCGATGAGCTTGCGCGCGCCCAGGGTCCGCGTCGTGGTGGCGGGGTAGAGCCACAGCTTGCCGGTGGCCTTCTCGCGGGCGACCAGGTCGGCGCGGCCGTCGCTGGTCGTGTCACCAGCGCCGATGAGGGCGTTCATGCCGTTCCAGCCGCCGGTGCCGATGAGCTTGCGTGCGCCCAGGGTGCCGGACGTGGTGCCCGGGTAGAGCCACAGCTTGCCCGTGGCCTTCTCCACGGCGAAGAGGTCGGAGCGGCCGTCGCCGGACAGGTCGCCGAACGCGGCGAGCTGGCCCATGGAGTTCCAGCCGCCGGTACCGATGAGCTTGCGCGCGCCGAGGCCACCGCTGCCGGTGCCGGGGTAGAGCCACAGCTTGCCGGTGGCCTTCTCGCGGGCGATCACGTCCTCGCGGCCGTCGCGGCTGAAATCCCCGTGCCGGACGAGGGCGTCGAAGGCCTTCCAGCCGCCGGAGCCGATCAGACGCCCGGTGCCGTCGCCGGGCAGGAACCACAGGCGCCCGACCTCGTCGCGGACGACGATGTCCGCCCGCCGGTCGGCGTTCATGTCGCCGAACCCGCTCGCCTTGGGCGAGATCGTCGCCACCCAGCCGGGGTAGGCGTCCGTCTCGCACTCGCGCACGGTCCGCACGAACTTGATCGAGCTGGTGGAGAGCATGTCCCCGAAGCTGGTCGCATAAGGGTCGGGCTCGACCCAGTGGTAGCCCGGAGTCTCATAGTTCCGCTGGTCGTAGAGGCAGGCGATTGAGGACGTGCGGTTGAAGACAGTCCGGAACTTTCCGTCCCAGGTGCCCAGGGTGGCCTTGTTTGTGTTCGTCTTGAACATCGATCCGCTGCCGTCGCTCTGCCAGGCACAGAAGTATCCCGACGGGCAGTCGCTGATCGCGGCCTGCGCGGGCGCCGCGCCGGCACCGAGCAGCCCGAGTGAGGCCAGCCCCAGAGTCACGGCCAACGCGGCCGCGCGCCGAAGCAGGGTCTTGCGCATAGGTTCCCTCCCTTACGCGGCGCGGAGACCGATCTCGACGCGCCGCGGGAGGAACATATCCCGCAGGCCGGGCGGCGTGCAGGTGGGGGCATAGTGGGGCGGGCGTAGGTCCATTCGTCGAGCAGGGTGCGGTTGAGGCGTTCGACCTTGCTGTTCGTCTGTGGCCGGTAGGGCCGGGTTCGCTTGTGTGCGATTCCGGCCGCCGCGAGGGTTTCCTGCCACAGGCGCGCGGTGTAGCAGTGCCGTTGTCGGTCAGACCCTATGCCCCGGCGACAGATCACGGACAGCGACATCGCGGCCCGGCAGCCACGCCTCGGCGTTCACTGCCGTCAAGAACGCCGAGATGGGACATCCGAGAAGGCGGCTGACCGGCGATCAGCTCAGTGCGTCGAGACTGTGCAGGATGTCGGCCGGTTCGGCGCGCGTGGTGTAGTCGGTGTTGACGAAGGCCCAGCGGATCACGCCGTCACGGTCGATGACGTAGGTGGCGGGCAGCGGCAGGGTGCGCGGGTGGCCGGCGTTGACGCGCTGAAGGTCGAAGCCGAGCTTGTCGTAGACGGCGGCGAGGTCGTCGGGGAGGTCGAAGGCGAGGCCGTACTGCTTGGCGGTGTCGGAGCCTGCTCGCCTATGGCGTCAACCTGCGCTCCCGTGCCGGTGCGGATGCCGCGACGCTGGGCAAGACGATGACCGCCGCCCTGGACTCGATCGGCGTCCGGGCGGCGGCGTAGAGGTGCGTGGATCCGGCTCAACTGGGGTTCGTTGCAGGTGAAGTGCCGGGACGGAGCATGGGGGCCGCCTTCTCTTCCGCTTCTGCCGCATCCGCCGTGTAGTCCCCGGGGGACGTGACGTCGATGCCCTCGGGGGCGGTCTCGCTGCGCTGAGCGGGTGGCTCATCGGCCCGGCCGGCGAGGTCCACCAGGTTGGTGCGCCGGTTCAGCCACCAGGGCACAAGCTGGGCGAGGCCGAACGCCACCTCGACGACGAAGAACAGCCACAGCAGCCGCGTGGCGCCGTGGGCCAGCGCGTACGCCTGCCACGTCGCGAACAGCGTGCGCGCGACGCCATCGAGCAGTCCGTGCACCGGCAACGGCTTGACGATGCGCAGGAGGGCCCAGACCACCACGACCGAACCCATCAGATTCGCGTACAGGGTCTGCACCGGGTCGAGGGCGGGCAGGACGCCCAGCCCGAGCGCCCGCCCCAACGACGACAGACCGCCGTGCAGCAGGGCGTACGTCCACGGCGTCGCGAATCCCGCCGTAACGACGAGGTCGTACCAGGCACTCGCGCGTACGACGCGAAGATAGGTAAAGCGGGAAGGCGCAAAAAGACGGATCACAACGAGGCTCCTGCTGGTCTCACGACAGCGACGCCTCACCGTAAACAGTGGAGTACGCTCCAAGGTCAAGCCCGCATTTGACGGAGGGTCATGCGCATCGGAGAGCTGGCCGCGCAAGCGGGTATGACCAAGGACACCATTCGGTTCTACGAGAAGGTCGGCCTGGTCACAGGTCGTCGGCTGGCCAACGGCTATCGCGACTTCGCGCCCGAGACAGTGGCCTGGCTGCACTACGTCCGCACCGCGCAGACGCTCGGATTCTCACTGGCGGAGATCGCACGGCACGGCGAGGAACTGCGCGACGCGCCGGACGCTGCGCAAGCACTGTCTGCGCTGTTCGAGGAGAAGATCCAGGTCATCGACGCGCGCATGGCCGAGCTCGCCGCCCTTCGGGCCGACCTCGACGCTCGCGTCGGCACCGGATGCCCGTTGCGGGCGGCAGACCAAGTGGGCTGAGCACGAGGTTGAGTACCGCGTCGGCGATGACGTCGCGACCGGCGTCCCGGTCGATCGCGGTGAAGATCAACTCGTGGTGATCGTGACCGGATCACGGTCGCTGTCAGGACACATCCGTCCAGACCGGCACCGCGCCCTACCGCCTCGCTCACGCCAAGACACAAGCCGAACAGGCCCAAGGCCCAAGCCGAACAGGCCCAGGCCGGCTGATCGACACGGTGGGCCGCAGGTCACCCCCGGTCAGGCGGCGACGGGGAGATGAAAACTCGTTCCAGCAGGGCGTACAGGCAGTCCCGGTCCTGGTCGCTGAGCCTGTCCAGGCCCTCCCGTGTGGCGCGCATCTTCGCACGAATCGCGTCGGTGACACGCTCGCCCTCGGCGGTGAGGACGACGTTCTTGACGCGCCGGTCGGAGGCGCTGGCCTCACGGCGCACCAGGCCGCGCTTCTCCAGCCGGTCGACGATCCCGGTCATGTTGGAGGCGTCACAGGTCAAGGTGTCGGCCAGGGCGCGCATCGCAGCGGGTCCCCGGCGCAACACGGTCAGCGCCTTGCCCTGGCTCGCTGTGAGGTTCTCGCTCGCCGCCGCGACCGTGAAATCGCCGTAGTAAGCGCGGAGCGACACCGAGAGCAGCTCCATGAGCTGGGCTGTGTCGACGCGGGGAGGTCCTGACATGGGATGCACTCTACCCACGAAGCTTGACGATCTCAAATAACTGCCTTTACCGTCGGCTCGTTGCCTGAAGTTCTCAAGCATCAAGGTAGTCAAGTACCTGCGAGGAGCATCCCCGTGACCGTCACTGTGTCCCCCGCCTCCCGCGCGGCCGAGATCCTGTCCCGGCCTGTCGCCCTGAACGGCCTGACCGTCCCGAACCGCATCGTGATGGCGCCGATGACACGCATGTTCTCGCCGGGCGGCGTCCCCGGTGAGGACGTGCGGTCGTACTATGCCCGTCGCGCCGCTGCGGGGGTGGGCCTGATCGTCACCGAGGGCACCTACGTCGGTCACGAATCGGCCGGGCAGAGTGACCGTGTGCCGCGGTTCCACGGTGAGGAGCAGCTGGCGGGGTGGGCGAAGGTCGCCGAGGCCGTTCACGCGGCGGGCGGCACGATCGTGCCGCAGCTGTGGCACATCGGCATGGTGCGCAAGCAGGGCGAGCCGCCCTTCGCCGACGCCCCCGCCGTCGGGCCCTCCGGCATCCGCGTCGACGGCACCGAGGGCGCCGGCAAGGCGATGACCCAGCGCGACCTGGACGACGTCATCGGCGCCTTCGCCGAGGCCGCCAAGGCCGCCGAGCGCATCGGCTTCGACGGCGTCGAACTGCACGGCGCCCACGGCTACCTCCTCGACCAGTTCCTGTGGGCGAGGACGAACCGCCGCAGCGATGCCTACGGCGGCGACCCGGTGGACCGTACGAAGTTCGCGGCCGAGATCGTGGCCGCGGTCCGCGAGGCCGTCTCGCCCGACTTCCCTGTGATCTTCCGCTACTCGCAGTGGAAGCAGGAGGCCTACGACGCGAGGCTCGCCGAGACACCGGAGGAGCTCGAGGCGATCCTGACCCCGCTCGCCGCGGCCGGCGTCGATGCCTTCCACGCCTCCACCCGCCGTTACTGGCTCCCGGAGTTCGAAGGCTCGGACCTGAACCTGGCGGGCTGGACGAAGAAGCTCACCGGCAAGCCCACCATCACCGTCGGCTCGGTCGGTCTCGACGGCGACTTCATCCGCGCGTTCGCGGGCGAGGGCGCCCCTGTCCAGGGCATCGACAACCTCCTCGACCGCCTGGAGCGCGACGAGTTCGACCTGGTCGCCATCGGCCGTGCCCTGCTCCAGGACCCGCAGTGGGCGGCGAAGGTCCTGGGGGACCGGTTCGAGGAGCTGAAGCCGTACGACGCGACGGCGCTGAAGACGCTGAGCTAGAACCTGCGCCTCAGCCCCACCCCACCGTCGCCGCCGAGCTCGACCGCCGCCCATGCAAGACGCTCGGCTGGGGAAACCCCAGCCGAGCGCCTGCATCAACTGCTCGCGGCCTGACCAAACATGACCACGTCTTGCAACGGTCCCGGGAAAGCGCCGACCGTCCGGATCTCCGTACGTGCGGCGCTCACTGCGGGGGCGTCAGTTCCGTGCCTGGAACGTCACCTCACTCACACCCCAGAGGAACTCGCCGCCCAGCGGGTTCTCCGGCCATTCGGCACGGAAGCTGCGGACGAGGAACTCCACCATCCCGCAGTCATAGCGGCTCCACAGCGAGCCGTTGCGCCGATAGACCACGACCGGCCACTCGGCGGGATCGTCGTCGGACGCGTCCCAGCACAGCATGTCCGCGGTGGCGTCGACTCCCCAGGTGATCAGCACCGGAGAAGTGCCCTCCAGCTCGGGTGTCTTCTCCTCCGTCTCCCAGTCGGCCTCGGCGTTCGCCGTCTCGATCACCATGCCGTCCCGCGGTGCCTGCTCCAGCGGCACCCTGGGGTCCGGCCTGCCGATCGACAGGTAGTTCTGCACCGCGCCGGCGCCGTAGACCTCCATGAAGCGCCGGTAGTCGAGCGGGAACGGCTTGCCCCACGACGCGGTGAGGGCCTCCCAGTCGACCGTCGTGCCCCCGTCCGTCGGCGGCGGCATGAGCCGTCGCAGGGTGTCCAGGTCGGTCGGCTCACTCATCGGTACCTCGCTCTGTGTCCATTCGGTCCTCGCCGGTCCGCGCCATGGGGTGCTCCCCGTGGGCGTCGGCGCACCGCCGCTGTCCATCTGTGTGCCGAGATTGTCTCCCGTGCGAGTTCTTCTTCAGGTACTCCTTCGTCAGGCAGGCCTCCGCGGCCGTGGCCCGGTTGGCGACGATGGCGGCCGTGACAACCACCGCGGCGACGAAGACCGCGGCGACCACCGGGATGGCGAGGGCGAACCAGTACCCGTCGATCTCGACATTGCTGATCGGGTTGCCACCGGTGAAGGCGTAGTGGTTGCCGGTGAAGGGGTCGCTGCCCAGACCCATGTCGGCCAGGGCGCCGTTGTACATGTCCCGGCTGGTGAAGCGGTTCAGCCACGGATCTACGCTCCGTCAACTGCCCGCGGAGCTTTGGTATTTCGCTGAAGGGGCCGAGCCCGTGGTGTCGAGCAGGCGGGCGCGGGACTGCACGGCGCCGAAGTCCAGCTTCCCCCTGTTCCAGGTGACGACCCCGGGGTGGCCTGGTCCTGGCAACATGCGTGAGTGCACAAATCCAAGGTGGCGGGCTGTATCGGCCTGCTCGTTGCGCTCGTGGGCTGCGGCAGCTCGGAGAGTGAAGCAGCCGCCCCGGGCGGGAAGCGTGTGGCGGCAACAGCTTCGATGGACCCGAGCGTGATCACTGTTCTGGTGACCTTCATCGGCGGGCCGACCGACGGCCGAACTGAGCATCTGCCGCTGCCCCAGGCGACGGGCAAGGTCACCCTCGCTGGTGTGGTCCAGCAGAGCAACCCTGGCCCGCCGCCGGAAGTGAAGGACACTCCAGAGGGCCTGGCCCAGGTGATGCGGCCCGTCTGAGGCGACACGGACGGGATCACCGACCCCGTTGCCGCCCCTGACCGCCGGCGCATCGCGGTCACATGGAAGGACAGCCGAACGCGCCCGCCAGCTTGAGGAGTTCGCGGGCGCCGAGGGTGGCACCAGGCCGTTGTTCCTGGCGGCGAAGGCGTCCAAGGCGGTGGGGATGGTCGCCGACGAAGCAGCTGGACAAGGCCAGAGGTGCCCCTTCCTACGGCTCCCATTCCGGATGGACGCGCCGGCCGTGCTTCCAAAGGTCGCAACGCGGCGCCTGTTGGCCGCCGACTACGTCGTCTTCCCCGAGGTCTTCCCGCAATGTGAGGAGCCGCCCGCTCTTGTCGTCGAAATACCGCTGCACTACCACCCCGTTGAGCAGCTCTTCGAGCTGCGCGCGCGTCAACCCCTTCGGCCAGCAGGTGCGCGCGTTCACCTTCGTCCCCGAGAAGGAGGTCTCAGTGACAACCGCGTGACTGAGGTTCGCGCTGTGCAGGGAGGCTTGGCCCAGGTCGGCGTTCTCAGAGGGCGTTTAAAGTAGGCAGATTGCCCTTGATGCCCTAGTAGGTCCCAGGTGGGTGTGGTCTCGTCCGTTATGCGTTTGGCGAGGTTGTCGATCGAGGCGATGTGGATCATGGCTTCGGAGCTGGCGGTGAGGGTCTCGTAGTCACGGGCGAGACGGCGGTGCATCATGATCCAGCCAATACTCCGCTCTACCACCCAGCGTCTTTTCACGACGTGAAACCCGCGGATTTCCGGGTTTCTGTTGACGACTTCGACGTCGATTCCGAGGTTGGCACCGTGCTCGACGACGGCGTTTTTGAAGCCGGTGTCGACCCAGCTTTTGGAGATGGTTGGGTACGTCGCCTTCGCCTGGTCGAGGAGGCGTATTCCCAGGGCGTTCTCCGACAGGCCGGCGGCGGTGACGGTCACAGCGAGGATGAGGCCGATCGTGTCGGTGAGGATGCCGCGCTTCCGGCCGACGATCTTCTTGGCGGCATCGGTACCCTGGCTGGTCAGGGGTACATTGGTCGAGGTCTTGATGCTCTGGGTGTCGATGACCGAGGCGGTCGGTTCGGGCTTGCGGCCCTCTTTCACTCGGGCAAGGCCGGTCAGGTCGTAGTTGAGCTGGGCGAAGATTCCCTCGTCGCGCCAGGCCGCGTAGTAGGCGTAGACGGTGGCGTGGTTCGGGAAGTCGTGCGGGAGGTATTTCCAGGGGATTCCCGTGCGGTTGACGTAGAGAATGGCATTGAACACGTCGCGGAGGTCGACCTTTGCCGGCTGGCCGGTGGGTCTGCGCTCGAGCCGGGCTTTTCGCCAGGCCGTCAACGTCGGCTCGATCAAGGCCCATCGGGCGTCGGACAGGTCGCTGGGGTACGGCTTCCGCTGGCTCACGCCGTAGCGTCGGCACGGGAAGGCCGGAAGGTGCCGTTCCGCTGATCTTCGGGCGGTTCTGTCGCATCCTCAAACCAGACGGAATTCCAGCAGCAGAAGCGAGCGAAACGGGCGGCAGGCTCCGAGTGGCATGAAAGGGCGAAAACCGCGAACCTCGCAGACTGGAGCAAAGTAGGGTAGTAGCGAAAGCCGCTTTCTCGGCCAAACCCATGTAAACGCCCTCTCAGTGGGCGGTTCGTGAGTATATGAGTTGTTCTGGTGTCGCCTGATGGTGTGGACGGAGGCGGAACGTGCCGGTCCGATGCCGGTGGCCTGCTGGAATCGGTGGGGTGAGTGAACGCAAGCCGTAC
>NZ_JBKFFO010000049.1:0-9014 GCF_046506645.1 Streptomyces sp. 5K101
TAGTCGGGCCGCACCTCGGCGACCATGCGCACCGCACGACGGCGCAGCTCAAGCGGGTACTGGGAAGGACGTGCCATAACTCGATCCTCTCAAATGATCGAGCCCCTACCGAACCCGGAACGGTTCAGTTCGACCAGAAGCCCGGGCGGACCAGCAGTGACTCGCCCGGTACCAACGGGCCGACTTCGTATCCCTTGATTAGCACCTCTCGATCCTGTCACCAGCCGCTGACACGGCCCGATCCGGGATCGGCAAGGAGGTGCCGCCCAGTTACGGGACAGCCCCTCGTCGACCTGTCCCGGGCGCTCCTCGACTCTGCCCAGGTCGCGCAAAAAAGAAGGGGCGAACTTGCAGGTCCGAGTCTCGTGGACCGGGGTAGGCCCGGTGCCAAGATGCATGTCCTGTCCGACTCGGAGGGACTGCCCCTACGCGTCGGACTCTCCGCGGTCAACACCCACGACAGTCAGGCGCTGAAGCCGATGGTGTCCCATTCCCACATGGGACACGAATCCCACGCAGCCGACCCCAAGCCCCAGCGCCTCCACGCGGACAAGGCGTACGACGTCCCTCACCTGCGGAAATGACTATGCGGCAAACACATCGGAGTCCGGATCGCCCGCAAGGGCATCGAGTCCAGCGAACGTCTCGGCCGCCGCAGGTGGGTCATCGAGCGGACCATGTCGTGGCTGACCGGCTACCGCCGGCTCAACCACCGCTACGAACGACACCCGGCAAACGCCTAGCCTTTCTCGGGCTCGCCGCCGCCATCTGCTGCTACAAACGCTTCCGCAACCCCACCATGTAGGACACAGTCTAAGCCGTGCGGCCTGGCTATGACCGTTTCGGAACCTGAGTCACTCAGCCTAATCCAGCTATCCCGCGCAGCTTCTCACATGCAAGCTGGCGGTGTCGCGAAGCCAGTTTTCAACGGCACTTTAAAGACGGCCTTGCTCTACATGCATGCATATTTCGAAGGGCCCTATATGAGGATTCTACCTGGCGCAGGTATGGGGCATCTCGAGCCAGTTTGGCAGTCGGTGAGGTTCGTCGACCCGGATTCGACGTGACGCGCGGCGCAGCCTTCCAGATCCGGTTCGTCTGAAGGCCCTCGGCCAGAGCCCGTTGATGCCCCGGAGCGGCGAGTCGGGGATGGGCTACGAGCGCGTCGCGGGCGAGGGCCGAGGGGGAGACCCCTCGGCCGCGCGCCTGCTCGGCTACTTCGAGATGACCGCGCGGAGTGTTCCCGCAGTGGTCGCCTCGAACTCACCGAAGCCGGTTGTACCGTCCGCGAACTGCACGAAAGCCCGGGCCCCGGACAGGTCGAGGACCCTCACCCCGGCTGACGGGGAGGCGGTGAAGTCGGGGTCGACTCCGGTGAACGACACCTGCTCTCCGGGAGAGAAACCGGAGAAATTCGCGACCACGACCTCGGTGTCCACACCGACCGTGCTCGTGAGCGTCGCGGGGCCTGCGAAGCTGCCCATACTGTCCCAGGTGACGGGGAACTTGGCCGTACGGCCGCTGATACCCACCGATTGAACCTGGGAACCACTCGCGTTGTTGAGAGTGAGGTTGATGGAGAATGAGCTCAGCGGACCAGCGAATGTGGCCACGACTTCTTCAGCCATGTGCGATCTCCTGTCCCATCGTTGCAGGGCTGCAATTCGGCCCATGCGATCGCTCTTATGATGGACACACTTCGGCCTCGACGGTAATAGCTGGGGGCAGTCCGACGGAGGCAAAGCGCATTTGAAGGGAAATCGGCTGTGGCTCACACATCCTCTCACTGCATCATTGCGCCGTTTCGCTGCGCCGCCGGATGGGTACTGCGCCCGCTGTGCCCGACAGCGTGTTGATGTGGACGTAGGAGGCGTGCTTCGACCTCCAGCGGGAGCTGAGGTCGCGGACTTCCTCCGCACCGTCGACCTGGAGCCTGCCAGCGCGCCAGGCTCGACCAGGGCGTGACCGTGCGGCGAGGGCAGGGTTACACGCTCCGCGTCCCCGCCCTCCCCTCGATCCACCGCCAACTCCTCGACCGCTGTCAGCCGCTCGACAGCCCCTCGGCGATCCCGGCGCGGCGCACCGCGACAATCACGGAACTCGACGGTGTGGTGAGAACTTCTGTCGCGTCAAGAGCGGGATGCGTGAGGTAGAACAGGCGCAACTCGTCCACCTCGCCGCCGAAACGAGGCGGCCAGGCGGGCGAGGGAGTGAAATCGTCCAGAACAAGCAACCCACCAGGGGCAAGCAGCCCCACAACCCCCTCCGGATCGTCACGCTTGCCCCCACCGTCACAGAAGAACACATCGAACGGGGCACACCGCTCCAGCAACCGCCAATCCCCCACCAGCACCTTCACACGCTCGTCGTCCGCGAAAACACCGGCCGCCCGACGCGCCAGCTCCTCGTCCCGCTCCACGGTGACCAGCCGGGCACCGGCCCCCAGCCCGCTGTGCAGCCACGCAGTACCCACACCCGCACCCGTACCACTTTCCGCGACCACCCCACTGGGCTTCGCAGCAGCCACCAGCCGCAACAGCCGGCCCACCTCAGGCAGGCAACTCTTGTGGAAACCCGCCTCGGACGCAATGCGCTCCGCAGCCACCACCCGAGCCGGAACCCTACGCTCCGCCATGAACACGCCCCCTTCACGGCCCCTGACGCTACCCGCGACTACCGCCCCCCGCACCCGGTTCCACCCACCCCAGCCCCCCTCCCGATCTGCCCGGCGACGCGCCGCAAGTGCGTACCGGTCCTGATCCCGTGCGCGGCGCGGAATCGGGGACGGTATGTGACCTGACGACGCGCCGTCAGATCTCACCCGGTCCGGTTGCCGGTGCCCGGTCAGGGTGGCTCCATGGAACCGTCACCGGGAGAGCGGGGCAGCGGATGGGAATCGACGTGACTGTGGAGCGGGCCATTCCGCTGCCCTGCGAGCGGGTGGCGGCATACGCGATGGACTGGCGCCACGATGCCGAGTGGACCCAGGGCATCCGTACGGCGGAGCTGACACGGGAGGGCGACGGGGGCGGCTTCGGGGTCGGGGCCGAGGTGACGCGGACCGCCTACTTCCTGGGCAAGCGGATTGACTACGTGCTGCGCGTCGCCGCCTTCGAATCCCCCAGGCTGTTGGACATGGTCTCGGTCGCCGGCCCGATGCCGATGCACGTGACCTACACCTTCGACCCGCAGCCCGACGGCGGCACGCTCGCCCGGATCCGTGTACGCGGTGACGCGTCCGGCCCCTATCGGCTTGCCGGACCGGTGATGGCACGCAAGGTGCGCTCGTCGCTCGCAAAGGATCTGCGGGACCTTGAGCGCCAGGTGAGTGGTCGGCTGCGAGGGTGAGGACGGACATGGCATTCGACGAGGGACTGGCGGAGCGGATCCGGGCGCACCTGGGCGCGGACCCGGCGATCGTGGAGAAGCGGATGTTCGGCGGCATGGCGTTCCTGCACGCCGGCAACATGGCCGTGGGTGTGATCGGCGACGACCTGATGGTCCGTGTCGGCCCGGAGGCCACCGACGCGGCCCTCGCGCGGGCCGGGACGCGTCCCTTCGACTTCACCGGCCGCCCGATGCGCGGCTGGGTCGTCGTGGCTGCATCCGCTGTTGCTGAGGACGCAGCCCTGGCTGAATGGATCGACCAAGGCTGTTCGTTCGCCGCAGGCCTGCCACCCAAGTGACGCGCCCAAGCGGTGGTGGCACGGGGGTCGACGGGAACCTGGAGGAGGCGGAGACAGGTCCACGGGTGCGTTCGTGGAAGCCGTCGAACTGGAGGTAGATGTTCACCGACTTGCCCGGCGCCTGGTTGCGCTTGCCGAGTTCGGCGACGAAGGCGCTTGGCTTACCGGGCGTCGTCGGCCGGCTTCGCCGCATGATGTGCGCCGCCCCACGTTCCACCGCGTGCCGAGGACACGCGCAGCGGCCTGGGCCATGGCGGCTGACCGGTGTCTCGAGGACTCACACCTACGCCAGGGACGCGCGCCGCTCGGCCTCTTCGCGGATCGCCGCCAGGGACATGGCGACAGTGGCCTCCCACCGTGGCGCGACCAGGTCGCCCCACCACTGGCCGGCCCGCCACAGGTCCGTGGCGAGCTCGCCCTCGTACATCAGCCGGGTGCCCGACTCGTGCTCCGTGAGGAGGAACGACTCGGTCACGGCGGGGATCGGCCCGCGCACCAGGCGGAAGTCGACCCGCTCCGGGCGGGTGAACCGCACCGTCTCCACCGTCGTCGCCGTCAGCCGCCCGCCCATGACCGGCGTGTGATGGGCGGCGAGCACCATGTCGGAGCCGCGTTCCAGCACGTGGACCTTCTTCCGCACGGCTCGGGTGCCCCTGCCCAGATACGGCTGGGCGATGACGTCGAACACCACCTCGCGGGGGGCCGCGACATCCATGGTCTGCGGCCCCAGCGGCCGGGTGCGCCGGCCGACGCCCACGTCCAGGGGTACGGCCCCGGTGACCAGCCCCAGATACCCGGCCGCGACGCCCCCACCCGCCACCGCCGCCGTCGCCACAGCACCGATCCGCAGCATCGCTCAACTCCCTCCACGCGTCCGTCGCTGCCCCGCTGCCGACACCAGGGGCGTGAGCCCCGGTGATCCGTGAGTGCACTCACCGCGCTGCCCGCGCGTCGGCCCCCGGCCTGAGCGCCGGCTGGTACCGCCTCGGGCGTCTGGCTGCACCAGTTCACGAGTGGGGCTGTGACGACCGCGGTCTGGAGGGTGTCCGGTGCGGTTGTCGGCGCTGTGCGCGGTGTTCAATGCTCGCCACGGCGTCCGCTGAGCGCGTCCCGAATCCGGTCCACCATCCCCACGCCGGGCGCCAGCAGTTTGCTGAGCGGCGGCTTTGTGGGCATGGCGGGATGGGGTCGAGTGGGCGCTGTCTCCTTGGACCGGCGAACGAACTCTCCCAGCTCGTCCAACTTCTGCGGTGTGCAGGAGGCTGCCAGCTTCGGGAAAAGGCGGCTCTCCTCATCACGTACGTGCGAAGCCACCTCCAATCGGAGTTTCGCAACCAGGTCGTTGAACCGCGGATCATCCGCGCTCAGATCCTCCAGGTCCTTGAGCACCTGCTCGACCTCGGCGTGATCGGCCAGTTCCTTGTCCGCCAGCATCGCCCCGTCCTCGACGTACTCACGCACCGCCGGGTACAGGTGCATCTCCTCGGCGACCGAGTGCCTGACGAGCTCCCTCGTCAGCTCGTCCGCCAGCTCCCGCCTCCGCCGGTCCCCCACCGGCTGCGCTTCGATCTGCTGGAACAGCTCCTCCACCTCGCGATGGTCGGCCTCCAGCTCAGCAATCACATTCCTGCCGCGATCCATGACAGCCCCTTCGCAATTCCTCGCCCCGCAGTACGGCAGAGCGCTGGACCACGGGTGCTGGCCGACAACCAGGCATACACCGAAGTCGGGACCTGTCAGCCGCCGACAGACCAGGCGCTCACCTCTCTGGCTCAGCGACTCCGTCCACCAGGGGCTGCCGCGTACTGCTGACGAGCTTCACGCTGTGGTCCGCGGAGAAGGGGACACCGCGGCGACCACCCGAGCCGTCCCCGCCCGGCTGCACAACCTCGCCCTCGCGGGACAGCGCCTGCCCGATACGTGACCAGAGCGGTCCAAGGGAGGCGGCTACCCACCGCTCCGGCTCGGAGGATGCTCAGTCGATACAGAACTCGTTGCCCTCGATGTCCATCATCGGAATGCATGAATCATGGCCGTCATACAGCGTTCGCATGTGTACCGCGCCGAGCGGGAGCAGTCGGGCGCATTCGGCCTCGAGTGCGGCGAGGCGCTCTTCGCCTACGAGTCCGGTGCCGACCCGCACATCAAGATGCAGCCGGTTCTTGGCGGCCTTCCCTTCGGGGACGCGCTGGAAGTACAGTCGCGGGCCCACACCTGAGGGATCACTGCAGGCGAACCATGAATCCCGCTCCTCAGGTGGCTGCGAGCGCTTGAACTCCGCCAGCTCTTGCGCCGTACCGGTCACCCTGGCATGCACCGCCGCGCCGTGACTCCATAACTCCTTTTGTTCCAGGGGTCGTTGGTGGACGATGACGGGTCCGGGGCTCCAACAAGCGGAAGGAGCCGGTACGAGCGAGGGGGAAGCAGTGACCCGACCGGGCCGGTCGCCGGCTGATTCCGTTCCCTCTCCCGACACGGGCCATGGCGCCCTGGAAGCGGCCGTGCTCCAGATCCGGGACCGGCAGGGCGAGCCGGTGGGGCTGGGCTTCCTGGTCGCCGAAGACCTCGCGCTGACCTGTGCGCATGTGGTCGATGCCGCACTCGGCAGCCCACTCGGCACCGAGCCCGGCACCGACGCCCGCATCGACGTGAGCTTTCCCCTGCTGCCGGCCCCGGCCGAAAGCAGCACGAACGGTGAAGACGGCAGCGACGTGCACGCGACGGCGAGTGTCGAGCACTGGGTTCCCCCGCAGTCGTCCGGCGCCGGAGACGTGGCGGTACTGCGCCTGAGCACCGCGGTGCGCGGCAGTCGGCCGCTCCGGCTGATCGAGGAGCCGGATGTGTGGGAGCATTCTGCCCGGGTCTTCGGAGTCCCCGCCGGCCGCCCTGGAGGCGTGTGGCACTCGGCAGTCCTGCGGGCCCGGCAGGCGAGCGGATGGGTGCAGGCGGATCTCGCGGCGGGCGGCTACCGGGTGTCCCGCGGGTTCAGCGGCAGCCCGGTGTGGGACGAGGAGCTCAAGGGCGTCGTCGGCATGATGGCCCTGGCCGAGGAGGGCGATCCGCCGGCGAGCTACCTGATCCCGACGGCCGGTCTGCTGGACACCTGGCCGGACCTGCGGCCGCTGGCACTGCCGCCGTCGCCGTTTCGCAGGCTGTCACCGTTCGGGGAGGCCGACGCGGCGGTCTTCCACGGCCGCCGGGCGGAGGCCGACGCGGTCGCCCGGATGGTGACCGGCGAGCGCTGGACCGCGATCGTGGGGCCTTCCGGCTCCGGCAAGTCCTCCCTGGCCCAGGCCGGGGTCGTACCGAAGCTGCGGCCGGACAGCACTGCTGTGGTCGTCCTGCGGCCCTCGTCGGGCAGCAGTCCGTCGGCCGGTCTCGCCGCGGAGCTGCTGGCGTTGCTGGAGCCAGAACTCTCCGAGACGGACCGGATCGACCGTCTCCCGATGCTCACCCGGGCACTGGTCAGGCGGCGCGGCCTCGCCGATGTCCTCCCCCCGCTGCTGAGGCGGCAGGGCAGCCGACGGCTCCTGGTCGTGATCGACCAGTTCGAAGAGCTGCTCGCGCACGAAGCCGAGGCCGTCGAGGAGCTGGCCGACATCCTGTTCGACGAGGCGCTGCCGGACACGGTCCGGGTCCTGACCACCCTGCGGGCCGACTTCCTGGGCACGGTCCTCGCGCACCCACGCATCGGCCACGCTTTCGACGGACGACGGGTGTACGCGCTCGGCCCGATGCACACCGACCAGCTCCGTGAGGTCGTCACGCTGCCGGTGGCCGCCGTCCCGGGGGTGCGCTACGAGCCCCACCTGGTCGACCGGATCCTCGACGACACCGGCACCGCTCCCGGTGCACTGCCCCTGCTGAGCTTCGCCCTCGACCAGCTCTGGCGGGAGCAGCAGAGGGATACGCCCGGTCGGCTCACCCATGAGGCGTACGAGCGGATCGGCGGTGTCGCCGGGGGGCTGCACGACCACCTCGTCGGGGTCTGGACCGCCTGCATCCCGCAGTCCGACGAGGCCGTGGCGCGGCGGCTGTTCACCCCGGCTGGTCCGCGTGCCGCTGGAATCGGCAGCCGTCACCCGCCGGGTGGCCATGCGGGCCGAACTGGGCGAGGACGAATGGCGCGTGGCGGAGCGGCTCGCAGCCGCCCGTGCCCGTCTGCTGGTCATCGGGCGGGACTCCGAAGGCGCCGAGACGGTCGAGCTGATCCATGAGGCGCTCATCACCAGCTGGGACAAGCTGGAGGGCCGTCCAGCGGCCTGTTGGTGGAGGGCTCGTACGTGTTCCGTGACATGACTCCGGACGGCAGGAACGTGATCTACCAGGACTCCGACAACACCGGCGGCTCCCTCCAGCTCACTCCCGACCGGTGGGGGCGCGAGCTGTGCAAGGTGATCGGCAACCAGCGGTTCACGAGAGACGAGAAGGGCGGTCTTCCGGTGAGCGTGCCGGCCCGACCGGTCTGCCCCTGAAGCAAGTGGGCTTTCCCGCCCCGTCGTTGGGCGGGGAAGGCCTTTCTTGCACGCCTCTCCGCTCCAGCCGGTTCGCCGGCACATTGACCGCCAGGCTCATGCGTCTGCTGACTCGATCAGCTCGCGTGCGTAGTTCTTCATGGACCGCTGGTAGCGCGGTAGATGGCGAGCCAGCGCCCCCAGGACCAGCGACAGACCTTCGCGTTCCCGGCCGAGTCCGGCGAGACACAGCGCGAGGGTCGCGCGTACGGCGTCGTCCAGCTCGTCGGAGGGTGCGTCCAGCTCCGGCGTGAGCAGCGCGACGCCCTCCTCGGCACGGCCGATGTTGCGCAGCGAACTGGCCAGCTGAATTTTGGTGCGCCGTCCGCGATAGCCATCGAGGCCGCGCGCCAGCGCCTCCTGATAGAGCGGCACCGCCTTGTCCGAGTGCCCGGTCGAGTCGAAGGCGCAGGCCCGCTCGAACGGACCGACCGGGCTGTCATCGGGCAGCTCTGCCACGAGTTCATCGACTACCACGCGGAACTCCGCCTCCCGCGTCCCTTCATAGTCGTCGAACGACGCCCAAACAGCTGCCAGGCGCTCTTCCCAGTCCGAGTTGATCTTCTGGTTCATGCAGAGCACCTTGTGGCCCCGGCCCGTGGCTGTCAATCACTTTGCGGCCACCAGGCCGTGGGGCGCTCCGTCTTGACCGACTGTGCTCCTGCACCTCAAACCAGCGCGAATCTCAGTGGGCGGTTCGTGAGTTGATGTCCGTTCCGGACTTGGTTACCGCTTCTTGCTGAAGGTGCCGGGCTCGGCCTCGGTGAGGATTCCTATTGCGACCAGGCGTTTCATCTTGGCGCGGGTGCGTTCG